>DAOUPU010000095.1 GCA_030625995.1 Flavobacteriaceae bacterium | reverse complement strand
CCCGAACAATTAATTGCCGGTAAAACAGCAGGTGTAAATGTAATTCCACCAAGTGGAAAGCCTGGTAGCACCGGTACCATTAAAATTAGAGGAGGAAACTCTTCTTTGAGCGCAAACAATTCTCCGTTAATAGTAATTGATGGTGTACCAATGGATCAGGAAACTGATAATGCTCCCGGATTAAGTTCTGTTAATCCAAATGACATTGAGAGTTTTGTTATTTTAAAAGATGCATCAGCGACTGCAATTTATGGATCACGTGCTTCTGCCGGGGTAATTTTAATTACAACAAAAACCGGACATAGAAATGCTCCTCTTAGGGCTGATTTCAATAGTTTTATTTCCGTTGGTGTTCGTGAAAATCAAGTAAGTATGCTTAATGCAGATGAATTCGCAACAGCGATTAGAAGCACAGGTATAGATGGCGCGATTTCCTTACTAGGTGTTGATGACACGAACTGGCAGGATGAAATATACAGAACAGCAATCGGAACCGATAACAATCTAACGGTAACCCAGGGATTTGATAATTCATCTTTTAGAGCTTCTCTCGGATATACATATCAGGAAGGACTTGTAAAAACAGATGATTTTAAGAGAAAAAGTGGCTCATTAAACTATAAACATAATCTGTTCAACGACACTTTTAAAATTAATTTTAATATTAGAGGTACGGTATCTGAAAACAATAATGCTGATGAAGGCGCCAGAGGAAATGCGATGTCAATGGATCCTACACAACCTATTTATAGTGGATCTGAATTGTATGGAGGCTATTGGGAGTGGTTGGATAATGATGGTACACCAAATGCACAATCTCCTAATAACCCGGTGGGAATACTCAACCAAAATAACAGTTTTGGATCTACGGAAAGATATATTGGAAATTTAAAATTGGATTATGATTTCCCTGTGGAAGGTCTAAAAGCTAATTTAAACTTAGGATTTGATTATGGAGAAACTGATGGTTATTGGAATGTACCCGCTACTTCTGCAGGTGGATTTGACGATCTGGGAACTGATGGTACCTGGAATAACTTAAGAAGAAGTACTCTGGCTGATTTTTATATAAATTATGTTCATGAATTTGAAAAACCTCATAAAATTGATGTTATGGTAGGTACTTCATATCAGGATTTCTACAGAGAAAATCAAACTTACCAGATCTCTGGACAAGGAGCTATAAGAGAAACTGAATTCGCTACAACAAACTCTTTACTTTCTTATTTTACAAGGTTGAACTATGCTTATGATAACAAATATTTGGTGACATTTACCTATAGACGTGATGGCTCTTCCAGATTCTCTCCCGAGAATCGTTGGGGTAATTTCTTCTCCGGTGCGGTTGCCTGGTCTATCGCAGATGAAGAATTCTTAAGAGATTCACAAACGATTTCTACATTAAAACTAAGAATTGGATACGGAGAAACAGGTCAGCAAGAAATAGGTAGTGACTTTGGTTATTTGCCGGTTTATACTCCTGGTCAAAATAATGTTCGTTATCAATTTGGAGATCGATTCATTAATACTTTAAGACCTGAAGGTTACGATTCTGAAATCAAATGGGAAGAATCAGCTACTTCGAATATTGGTATAGATTATGGATTTCTTAATGATAGAATTACCGGTTCCTTAGAATATTATATTCGTAAAACAACCGATGTATTGAGTACAGTTGCACCACCTGCCGGTTCTAATCTTTCCAATAGCTTATTTACAAATATTGGAGATCTGGAAAATAGCGGTGTAGAATTTTCTGTAAATGCAGATATTTTTCAAACAGATGATTTTGTATGGAACGTTAATTTTAACGCTACCTATTTGCAAAATGAAATTAAAAAGTTAAATGCTGTTGAAGATCCTGAATCACCTGGTCTTGCAGTTGGAGGAATATGGGGTGGAGTTGGTAATACAATTCAAACGCAACAAGTTGGACAAGCTCAATTCTCTTACTTTGTATATAAACAAGTTTATGATAGTGATGGTAATCCACTACAAGGTGTATATGAGGATTTAAATGGTGATGGACAATGGACAGATTTGGATAAGCGTATTTATAAGAATCCAAATCCTGATTATTTGTTAGGTCTATCTTCTTATATGAATTATAAGAATTGGGATCTAAATTTTGAATTGCGTGCAAGTTTAGGTAATTATGCTTATAATAATATGGCTTCTTCACAAGGGAATTCAACTTCCCTGCATTTTAACGGTACAAATAGGAATATTCATGATTCTTATTTAGACACTGGTTTTGGAGAAGTACAGTTATGGTCTGATTACTATATTCAAGAGGCATCATTCCTGAAAATGGACAATGCCGTTCTGGGATATAATTTTAATGAACTTAAAGACGGAGAGGTTATTTTAAGAATATATACTTCGGTACAAAATGCCTTTGTAGTTACAGATTATGAAGGATTAGATCCTGAAATTAGCGGTGGTATAGATAATAATTTTTATCCAAGACCGAGAACTTTCTTGTTAGGATTTAACATTAACTTTTAAAAAACAACAGACAGATGAAAATGTTAAATAATAAAATAAAATTTAGTTTAGGCATTATCACATTAATGCTTACACTTTTGGTTAGCTCATGCGAGGATGTATTGGATAAAGAACCGATTACGGAACTTACCTCGGAGCAAGCCTTTGAAAACGAAGAGTCCTACGAACAATTTATGGCTAAGATCTATGGAGGATTAGCTATTAACGGACAAGATCTGGATGATGCAGATATTCAAGGAATTGATGGTCACTTCTCAAATTATGTTCGATTGTATTATAATTTGCAGGAACTATCTACCGAAGAAGCTATAATTGCCTGGAATGATGGAACTATTCACGATCTGCACAATCAGGTTTGGACACCGGCAAACGAGTTCATTGCAGCAATGTACTACAGGATCTATTTTCAAATTGGATTGGTAAATCAATTCTTAAGAGAAACCACAGAGGAGAAATTGAGTGGTAGAGGAGTTGACGGTGAATTAAAGGCTAAAATTGCAGAATTTAGGGCTGAAGCTCGATTTATGAGAGCATTAAGCTATTGGCATGGTATTGATTTCTTTGGAGCTATTCCTTTTGTGACTGAAGATGATGTTGTTGGAAACTTCTTTCCGGAGCAAAAATCAAGAACAGAGGTATTCAGTTTTATAGAATCAGAACTTTTGGCAATTGAGCCACAATTAAAGGCACCTCGTGGAAATGAGCTGGGTAGAGCAGACAAAGGAGCGGCATGGATGTTGCTTGCTAAATTATATCTCAATGCAGAAGTGTATACTAATACGGATAGATATGCAGATGCTATGACCTATATTAATAATGTGATTGGCGGAGGTTATTCTCTTGGACCTGAATACAATTATTTGTTCTTAGCGGATAACGAAAGTAATGGATCTCAAAATGAAACTATTTTTTCTGTTCGTTTCGACGGGATCAATATTACAGGATGGGGTGGAACTACCTATATTACTCACGCTGCAGTAGGCGGAACTATGGATCCAAATATTTTTGGGATCGATGGTGGTTGGGGTGGTTTAAGAACCACAAGCACTTTTGTTGAAAAATTTGCGGCTGATTTATCTGGGTTGAATGACGGTTTAGGTACTCTGTCAGATTGGGGATTAGTTGGTAGTGCAACTACCAATGGTTGGGATGGTCCTGATATGGAGATGTACGAAACTTCCACTGATAATTATGCCCTTTACGCCAATTTAGTTGCGGGTGAAATTAAATTTAGATTTGATGAAGATTGGGGTGTAAATTATGGGGACAATGGTCTTGATGGAACGTTAGACCCGGGAGGTGATAATATACCAATCCCTGCAGATGGTGTTTATTTTATTACCATGAACTTAGGGAATTTAACCTATACTCTTTCTCCGTTTTCCGGAGACAAAAGAGAAATGTTCCATATAGATGGGCAAAGCTTAGAAATTGAAAATCCTTTTGATTTTTCTCAGGGATATGCAATTACCAAATGGCGTAATGTTACTGTAAATGGTGATAGAGGAGTTGATGGTTCAGGAACATTTTGCGACATTGATTTTCCTGTTTTCAGATTGGCGGACGCATATTTAATGTATGCTGAAGTATTCTTGAGAGGTGGTGGTGGCGATGCCGGCACAGCAGCAGGCTATATCAATATGATAAGAGAAAGAGCTTATGGTAATGCGGGTGGAAATATCAATGCAGGTGCCTTAACTCTGGAATTTATTATGGCAGAGCGATCCAGGGAATTATACTGGGAGAGTCATAGAAGAACAGATCTAATTCGATTTAATCAGTTTTCTGAAAATGGTGTTTGGCCTTGGAAAGGTGGAATTATACAGGGGCAAACTACGTCAAGCATAAGAGATCTTTATCCGATCCCTGCCGCTGATATAATTGCAAATCCTGAATTGACGCAAAACCCTGGTTATTAATTTTAAAAAGATGAAAATTATGAAAATATTTATAAATAAAATATTGACCTTACTTGCAATATCCCTCCTTTTGGGTTCTTGTCAGGAAGTGGAGGATCAGGCAGTTTTGAATCCATCTGCGTCAACGGTCATAGAACAAATTTTGCCGGAAGATGTTGTTTTGAAGGAATCTGAAGCGGGAACCCCTGCGATGAAAATTAACTGGACAAAGCCCGAATTTGGATTTGCTGCCGCTTATCATTACCAATTATTGATTGATTTTGATGGAGGTGACTTTAGCACACCACAGATCGTTTCAGTGGGTAAAGACATTGAAAAAGTTTTTGAAACAGAAGAACTGAACAAATTGCTCTTGAATTTAGGGGTTGAACCGGATAACCCAACGCAATTGATTGCGCAAGTTAGGGCAATCTTGTCTTCTACGGAAAGCATTGATTCTCCGTCTAGTCCATTTACGGCAACTGCCTATTCTGCAGTTCTTGATCTATCCTCACCTTGGGGATTGGTTGGAGGTGCTGCACCTAATGGATGGGATGGACCGGATGTACCTTTCTATAAATCCACCACACAAGCCAATACATTTGTTGCTTATACGACGCTTGCAGATGGTGAATGGAAAATCAGAAAAGACAATTCCTGGGATGTAAACTTTGGATCAGATGCCAACGATGGTACTTTACAACCGGGTGGAGCTAATATTCCTGTTGATGCCGGAACTTATAAGGTCACCTTTAATGAGGTAGCACTTACCTATACTATTGAACCATATGGATGGGGCTTAGTGGGTGATGCAACAATCAACGGATGGGATGGCCCCGATATGCCATTGACCTATGATCCTTTCTCAGATACCTGGAGAGCTGTAGTACAATTGGGTGAGGGAGAAATGAAAATACGTTTGGGTAATTCCTGGACAATCAATTACGGGGATACAGGTCTTGATGGAACTTTAGATCAGGATGGAGATAACATTCCTGTAACGGCTGGTTATTATCAAATAATAGCTGATTTTAATGATCTTACTTACAGTCTTGAGCCAACGGAAGTTTATGGCGTAGTAGGTTCCGGTTATAATGATTGGGGAGCCACACCAGATTTCCCTTTCACTCCGGATTATAGTAAAGAAGGAATTTATCACGCGATGAATGTACCTCTTTTAGACGGTGAAATTAAATTCAGAATAAACAATGACTGGGGTATAAATTATGGCGATACCGGTCTTGATGGCACTCTGGATCAAGATGGAGATAATATTCCTAGTGTTGCCGGGAATTATGATATCGAATTAGATTTTACTAATCCGGATACTCCTACTTATACGATTACGGCTAAGTAATTTATTTAATAATTAAAAAAGGCTGTTGTAAAAAACAGCCTTTTTTTAACACACTAATTTCCCCTCTTGAGAGGGGTTAGGGGTGTGTAAAGATTAAACACTATAATTATATTATTATTAAATTTACCATATGATAAAAAAACTACTTTTCTTATTATTTTTCTTTCCCTTTATGATATATGCGCAAGTAACTACCAGCCCGGCAGTCCCTACGCCAAATGATGAAATTACAGTAACTTTGGTAACTACAGGTACTGGTTTAGAGGGCTATACCGGAGATGTATATGCACATACCGGTGTTACCGTAGATGGTGCCCGTTGGCAAAATGTTTTTGGAGACTGGGGAGACAATTCTACCAGCCCTCAACTAACAAAAATTAACAATACAACCTATCAGCTTGTTATCACCCCTGAAGTATTTACTTATTACGGGGTTACTGCAGGAAAAACAATATCTGAACTCGATTTTGTTTTTCGTTCTTCCGATTCTTCCAAACAAACCAGCCCGGATATATTTATACAGCTTTACGAAGATGGCTTAAATGTGGTACTCACCGAGCCTGCAAACAATAATGAAGTATATAATTTAAATCAGGTTGTAACTTTATCCGCTGAGTCTTCCTTGAGTGCTGATCTGGAGTTATTTGTGGATAATGTTTCTCAAAAAATCGTTTTTGGGAGTACTTTAATTAGCTCTACCTATACTTTCACAACTTCTGGAAGTCATGTTGTCAAAGTGGATGCCGATAAAGATCCGGATACTGCAACAGATGAAAAAACAGTTTACGTTAAAACAACAACACAAACTTCGCCATTGCCAAATGGCGTTAAAAATGGTTTTAACAATAATGGTAATGGAACAGTAACATTTGTGCTTACCGTACCAAACAAGACGGATGTATTTCTTTTAGGAGAATTCAACGATTTTAATTTGGATGAAAATTATCAGATGAAAAAAGATGGGGATCAATTTTGGATTACCATTTCGGGCCTCGACCCAAATGTAGAATATGCCTACCAATATTATGTGGATTATGATCTTACCATAGCCGATCCATACGGAACAAAAATTTTAGATCCGAGTAACGATCAGTATATTCCTTCCGTGACCTATCCAAATTTAAAGCCCTATCCCGTGGCGTTAACTACCGGTATAGTGTCTACTTTTAAAATGAATGAGGCCAGTTATAATTGGAAGGTAAATAATTTTACACCGCCGGATCAGAATAATTTAATTGTTTATGAATTGTTGATCCGAGATTTTTCGGTTGTAAATACAAATGATATTGGCGATTTAATAAAGGCTATGGAACATCTGGACTATCTGGAAGATTTGGGTGTTAATGCCATAGAGTTAATGCCTATGAGTGAGTTCGAAGGAAATGATAGCTGGGGCTATAACCCTTCTTTTCATGGAGCAATGGATAAGGCTTATGGCACTAAGAATGTATTGAAAGCCTTTGTTGATGAATGCCATAAACGAGGAATAGCAGTTATTTTAGATGTAGTTTATAACCAGGCCTTTGGACAAAGTCCCTTAGCTCAATTATATTGGGATTCAGGGAATAACAGACCAGCAGCAGATAACCCATGGTTAAACCCAATACCAAAACACGATTTTAATGTAGGTAATGATTTTAATCATGAAAGCGCCTATACAAAAGACTATGTAAAGCAAACTCTGCAGTATTGGTTGGAGGAATTTAGAGTGGATGGTTTTCGTTTTGACCTGTCCAAAGGATTTACACAAAAGAACACTTTAGGAGATGTAACTGCATGGGGGCGATATGACGCAACGCGTATTGCAATAATAAAAGAATACGGAGATTTTGTATGGTCTGTTAACCCTGATACTTATAACATATTAGAGCATTTCGCTGATAATGACGAGGAAGAAGAATTTTCTGATTATGGATTTATGCTATGGGGAAATTTGAATCACCCCTATGGTGAAAATACCATGGGCTGGGGCAATGGTTCCAAAGAAGATATTTCATGGATCTCCTATCAAAAAAGAACTTGGACTGATCCTCATGTCCTGGGCTATATGGAAAGTCATGACGAACAACGTTTGATGTACAAGAATATCACCTTTGGAAACAGTAGCAATGCCAGTTACGATGTAAAAGATAAAACTATTGCTTTGTCCAGAGAAGAGACGGCAGGTAATTTTTTGTTTACCATTCCGGGGCCAAAAATGATTTGGATGTTTGGTGAAGTAGGTTATGACTTCGACATAAATTTGAATGGAAGAACAGGTAGAAAACCAGTTCGATGGGATTATTTTGATGACCCGGACAGAAGAAAAATATACGATGTTTGGGCTACACTAATTGCCTTTAAAAAGGAGCAACCTGCATTTAGTACCACCGATTTCACATTGAACGTAAATACTTTAGTAAAAAGTGTTGTTTTACGACATAGTGATATGGACGTAGTTGTTTTAGGAAATTTTGACGTTACAACGCAATCCATAAATCCAACATTCACTAAAACAGGTACTTGGTATGAATACTATACAGGGGCACAATTAAATGTGACCAACACAAATACACCTATTTCTTTACAAGCAGGGGAATATCGTTTATATACAACCAAAATGCTACAGGATCCATTGCCAGTTGAAGAAATTGCCGAAATTGAAAGTGGACTTCTTTTATATCCAAACCCAACCCATGGGTTCTTTAAAATAAACAAGTCTGTTGAAAAAGTGGAGATCTATGATGTTCTGGGAAGAAAGATCAAAAGTTTCTCGGGATCTTTTAATACCGGTAAGCAATACGATATTTCATCTTTAAAACCGTCAATTTATATAGTAAAAATTAGTACTGAATATGGCAGTACTAGTCGAAGGTTAGTTTTTGATTAATTTTGATTAATTCAATTAAAGCCCTGAATTTAGTTATTCAGGGCTTTTTTTTGTATTTCACCTTCTCTTAATATCAGCTTCGCAAAGTCTCCTGACTTTGCGAAGCTGATATAATATGGCTAATGAGTTG
>DAOUPU010000187.1 GCA_030625995.1 Flavobacteriaceae bacterium | reverse complement strand
GATGTTCTGGGCTATTTTATAGAAATTGTTTCCGGAATGCCATTTGATAAATTTCTAAATCTTCCTGGTCTCCAAAATTAATATGCGACGCAATTTTAGTTGCAAATACCCACCTATGATTTTGACTTAGATTATGAATAAAACCAATAGTAGGTTTTATATAATAAATAGACCTTTCAGTTTCCTTTGTATTCACTTTAAATCCAGCATCAAACTCAAAACGCATAGCCAAAGTCGGCACAACTTTATTATTGTAATTTTCAAATAAATAATTGGCTTCCAAGCCTACAAAATTTTTCCTTTCAAATACATTCTGGTTAAATAAAAATATTAGATCTTCATATACCTCAGAATTTAAAATTCTATCTCCCGTATCTTCTATTTTAACACTTTCATAGACACTTTTTATATAAATTTTACTTCCTTGTTTTCCCCTGTACATAAACCCAAAAGAACCACCATATTTGGATTGTCTGATTCTGTAAAAATCCAGATTATTATTTTCATCGTAGAAAGTTTCGTTTCCATAACCAAAAAAGTTTTCTGCAAAATTGGGGTTTGTATAAAGACCTTCGATCAATAAGTTAGTATTCCCAATAATATTCGCAAATTCTCCTTTATAAGCCAAATAAAATCCATTGGTGCTAGAATAATATTTACCAAATATCTGATGCTGTGATGTAAAAGGCTTTCGTTTAAAGCCATAATGGGTCAGGGTATTTACAAACCCAAGACCTAATCCATCATCAGGGTTAATATCCATAAAAGGCGAAAATTGATTTATAGTATGATTGAGTTTTTTATAATTGTAACTGTTTAAATAATATTTATCCGTCTCATGTATCTTAGCTTTTTTCGCATTACTGAAATCATTATTCTTAGATTTAAAATCATAAATATGAACTCGGCCTCCATTCTTTACCATATAAGTATCACTATTTTGCCCTCCTACGATTACTAATTTTATTACTTGTTGACCTATTACCTCAAAAGTATCCTTGTCGTCCAGTCCATACAACCAAATTTCTTTAGTTAATTCTTTTTCATAAACTCTGTTATGAATTAACTCTTCTTTATTGCCATCTTTAATACGATTTATCTTAATACTTGTTCGTTGATTACCTATAGCTTCAATTGTAAAATAATCATCTTTATCGGTTCCTCTCACAACCACATATTTATTGATCGTTTTATAATAGGAATCAGAAATAGATTTTAGATTATCTCTTCTTCCTTTTAATTTTCTCTTAATGTCAGCAATAGTTTCATCATTGACCTCATCAGGAATATCTGCAAAGGCATCTTCAATTATCTCATCTGTTAAATTACTTTGAATATAAGCTGCCTGTTCATCCCAATCATTTTTGATTGAATTTTGAATTATTGCTATATCCAGTGGAGTTGTTTTCAAATTAAACCATTTTGGACTTTTTAATTCTTCCTTATAGGATTTCATTAAACGCAAGGTTGGTTCTAAACTTGTCATAGTACCAAGTAATACGCCATCACCCATTATAGAAAATGCCTGGTCCCTATCTCTAGGGACAGGCCTGTACATATATGTTCCATCTTTTAGTTTAAATTGAGCCCAACGCCATTGATCTGCGTGTCTGTCCCAATCACCAATTAACATATCAAATAGTCGCGCTTTTATATAAGCACCTTCATCGACAAAATATTTTTCACTTTTACGCAGATTTTTGATCAATTCGTCAGTACTTATTAATACATCTGAATGCCCAAAACTTAACTGGTCTCCATGACCCGAGGCTGCCCGTTCTTCAATCAGATACAGTTCATCTCCAAACTCTTCATTATATCCTCCCAGTGCATTTTGTTTGGGCACATAATATAATTTTGGATTGGTATGATAAACACCAACTGCATCCGATAATGTTCCTATTGTCAATGGCACATATGGGTGTGCTCCGGTAAAAATATCTAACAATCGTTTTTGCACAACGGTATTTTCGAATTGACCTTCTATGTACTTATCTTTAAATATTTGTGCTTGTAAAAACCTTAATGCACTTTTACGCAATGCTCGCATAACGTATTCTCTTCCATTTTCATCTTCTAAGCGCAAAGATCTTGTTTGAAACCCGCCTCCCTTTCTAACCGGTTTTAACCCTCCAAAAAGTGTGTCCAGATCTACTATTTGGGCGTCTATATTTGTTCCATAATATTTTCTATAACGATCACCCCATAAAAATCTATACATTCCGCTTTTATCAATTTCTTCTTGAGTGTAAACCGAGGAGCTATAAGTTTTTAAAGAATCTTTAAGGTAATTTTTATAATATTTGTTTGTTGGAGCTAAGATCTGTGTATTAAATATTTCTCTGTCAGATCCTTCTTCAATGGTAAAAAAATGTGCCTGTGAAGAGTTATCGCTAAATATATCCAACCTCACATAACCCAAACCGCCATAAGAAAACACTCCCTTGCCAATATTTTTAGTCGCCGAAACTTTTGAGCCGGAACCGCTAATAATTTGAGGAATATTATCTTGTCTTATATACTGCAAGCTATGTTCATGCCCTGACACAAAAATAACTTTATTAGATTCTTGAGCTATCGTAACAATACGATTTGTAAACATTTGATAGTTAATATTTTGAGTGTCTTGAAGATAGACTCCTCCTGTTTGTCGTATTAAATTTATTAGAGAACCTATTCCTGGAAGAGGAAAATTGTTTTCAAACGGGTAAAGATGTTGTCTGGCCGAGTACTGCCCTCCATGAGGTCCATTAGAAAACATCGGATGATGTAAAGCTATAAGGGTAGTTCTATTCCTGTTTTTTTTAATTAACCCCTCTAATTCGTCAAAAAACATGGCCCTAGTTTTAATTTCACAATTATCGTTAATTGTAGGGCTGTTATCCCAATTTTCCAGATACCACTGAGAGTCAATAACAATTAAAACTACCTCATCGTTAATATTTATCTTTTCTATCGGGCATCCATTTTTAGGATAAAAAGATTTCTTCCCCAAGGCATTTTTAATATATTTTTGTTGTCTTTCTAATCCTTTTGAACCATAAGAATACCAATCATGATTTCCTGGAATAAAAATTGTTTTACCACTAAAATCTTTAACACTTTCTAACTGTGCATTGATACTGTTTTCAGCTGCATCCCTTCCAGAATCAGATTTTTTTGGCATCCCATTTGGATAAATGTTATCTCCTAAAAATAATACCGTAGTATTTTCTAATTTATTTTGTAACTGCTTTTTTAATGAAGTTAATACCGGGTTAGGAGAATTTACATTGTGATATCCTGCATCGCCCACAAGATAAAATGAATGAGACAATTCATGACTTGTTGAAGTGGATGAACTGACTAACTTATCATTAATTTGTAGTTTGTTGGTAGCACATGATGCAACAAACAAAGAACTTAAGATTACAAATAATTTGATAGGATGTTTCATAACGTCCATCTAAAAATATTAGTTTTATATCGATTCAATTAATAGATTTTAACTTATATAATTTGCCTCCCTTGTTTTTTGCAAGTTCATCTGTAATATATAAAGAATTTCTAATGAAACATATAGCCTCTTTTTGGGAGTCGTGAGGTAGTTCTATTATTCGAGATTTTCCATTAAAAAAATTATCACTTTCATAATTTGAAAACAGAAAAACCTTATTATGGGTGAGTAATGCCACTAACTTACCATCATCTGAAATATCTGCTCCGGTAACAGCACAATTTTTGGGATCCAAACAAGTTTTAAATTTTCCTATTAGTTTAGCTACTTGAGTTCCACTTTTTGAAGGGATTCTATAAAGCTTTGTGGTTCCATCAAATGAAGTACTTCTGTTTTTTGAAAAGATATAAAAGTAATTATTCAAATAAATAAATGCTTCCGCATCAAAATTTCTATCCTTCTTATTAGGGGGAAATTCTTTCTGGTCTTCATAGATAAAGGTAGTTTTTAAAGCATTCACGGTACTGTTTTTAATTTGATTCAGATTTACACTATAAATTGTTAAATCGCGTCTTGAATTACTATTATTCCCAAAATCTCCAATGTATAGTATATTCTTGCCATTGCTAGCTAATGATTCCCAATCTTTGTTTTCTGCATTTGTTACTCTAACAATCTCCTTAATTGTACCGGTAGTATCAATTAAAAATAACTCATTGGAATTTCCGGCATCATTAATTGTCCAAAAATCATCTTTAGAACCAAGTATTTCTATCCCCGAAGATTCGTAAACAAGCTCTGGTAAATTAGTCACAATACTACAATTATCAGCTTGTTTTTGACAACTAGCAGTGATAACAAATAATAAAAATATAAACGTCGATTTTAACATTTAAAAGTTGGTTTATGACTATTTCATTAGTAAAACTTTCCATACGGCTAGTTTAATTTCCTTCTATTAAGACTCAAAAATGACAATAAGTTTACAAAAAATTAATATTGAACATGATGGGTTTTGATAAGATAAAATACAGGAGAGTAAACAGGGAATTTCAATTTCTTACTGATATAAGTACAAAAAAGCTCCCAGATGATTACTTTAATTATTGTTTTACCAATTACTCACTCAATTGTAAATTGGTTAAATTTGTATTATCGTCCTATTTAAAGTTTGTAACTAATCATGAATATCCTGAACAAATCTCTTCTACATAAAGAATCCTATATAAATGGTAAATGGGTTTCAGCAAAAAATAAAGAAACATTTGATGTAGTTAATCCTTTTGACCAAAGTCATTTGGCAGCTGTTACCGATTTAGATAGATCTGCCATTTCTGAGGCAATTGATTGTGCAGAAAATGCCCTACCGGCATGGAAATCGAAATCTGCAACCGAACGCTCTATTCTTCTTAAAAGGTGGTACCAATTACAAATTGATAATATTGATGATTTGGGCACTATTTTAACCCTTGAGCAAGGAAAGCCATTGGCAGAGGCCAAAGGTGAAATTGCTTATGGTGCTTCTTATGTAGAATGGTTTGCCGAAGAAGCAAAAAGGGCCTATGGAGATGTTATTCCCGGAC
>DAOUPU010000108.1 GCA_030625995.1 Flavobacteriaceae bacterium | reverse complement strand
GGAAAACTGATGAAACATAATTGATGTTGGTTGCCGAGGGCTGGCCTTCAAGAATTTGATGTTCTAAATAAAATGAAAACTTAGTAAAACCGAGAAGTTGAGAGCTTGCTCGAAAATCACTCGGCTGCACTTAGTTTTTATGAAATTTAGGTTATTATATTATTGTAAGCCCTTGCCACGCCGGCAGGCGGGCTTGATTTTTTTGTTTCGTTTTTTTATCAAGAAAAAAATGAAATGCCAGTCCGGCATAAGGACATAAAATTAAATATTCCATTAAAATAACAGTAGAACCTTTAAATAAAATTGAACAAAATGAACGAAGTATATATTTGTGATGCTATAAGAACACCGGTAGGAAGGTATGGAGGCTCTCTGTCATCTGTAAGAACTGATGATCTGGCTGCCATTCCTTTAAAAGCACTGATGGATAGAAATCCGGATATGGACTGGACCGCAATTGATGATATCTTCATGGGCTGTGCCAACCAGGCAGGTGAAGACAACCGAAACGTTGCCCGTATGGCGTCATTGCTTGCTGGTTATTCAGAAAGCGTTCCCGGATCGACCATTAACCGTCTTTGCGGATCGGGTATGGATGCCATCGGAATTGCTGCCAGAGCGATAAAATCGGGTGAAGTCGACTTGATCATTGCCGGTGGTGTGGAAAGTATGTCTCGCGCTCCATTTGTTATGGGAAAAGCAGAAACCGCCTTTTCAAGAAATGCCAAAATATATGATACTTCAATAGGATGGCGATTTGTAAATAAAAAACTCGATAAAATGTACGGTACCGAAGGGATGATACAAACTGCACAAAATATAGCGACCCTTTATAATATTAGCCGTGAAGATCAGGATGCATTTGCACATAGAAGCCAGGAAAAAACAGATATCGCTCAAAAAAATGGTGCGTTGGCAAGAGAAATTGTTCCGATAATTGTACCTCAGGGTAAAAAAGATCCCATTGAAGTTTCACAAGATGAACACCCTCGATTGACCTCTTTGAAAAAATTAAGTACACTTAGATCTCTTACGGGAGAAAAAGGTAGTATCACTGCAGGAAATGCCTCTGGAGTAAATGATGGTGCTGCAGCATTATTGATCGCTTCCGGTAAAGCTGTAAAAAAATATGGTTTAAACCCGAAGGCCAAAATATTGGGTATGGCAACTGCAGGAGTATTACCTCGTGTTATGGGCATGGGACCTGTTCCGGCAACAAGAAAGCTACTCTTAAAACTAGGGTTAACTTTGGACGATATGGATATTGTAGAACTCAATGAGGCCTTCGCTGCTCAATCACTGGCCTGTACCCGAGAACTCGGTATAAAAGATGAGGACCCGAGAGTAAACCCATTGGGTGGTGCAATTGCCCTAGGTCACCCTCTTGGGATGAGTGGAGCCAGAATTGTAACGAGTGCATACTATCAAATGCAAAATTCAAATGCAAATAGAGCACTTTGTACCATGTGTATTGGTGTGGGACAAGGAATTGCAATGGTTTTGGAGAAGGTTTAGTGTGGGTTTTATTCAACTCATCTAACACCGCTCTGGAATATCACAGCTATCTATTCCCCATTTAAATTAAATGCTGCTTCAAAGCTATTGTCAAAAGTATCGAGTATATTATATGTGCCGCTATTTCTTTTGATCTCATGATCTGCGGTTCGTAATATATAATGATCCAGAGTACCGCCCCGCTGATCTTTGAACCCATTGTAATATGCCGTTTGTATATACTTTGGAAAAATAATATCCCTTACAGTAACACGAACCCTATCCTGAATAATATCAATAATTATAAAGGCTTTAAATCCTTCGTTGGTATATTGAGGTAAATTGTTGCCGTCTACATAGGATAAATTGCTCTGTGCAGAAGTTTTGTAATTCAAAATATCTAAAGAAGAGGTAAAATGATTACTCTTTAAATATTCATCTAACTCGTTCACATCGTCAAGATCGTAGTATTTTTGCCACATTAAATGATTATCAATAACATAAAAATTACCAATGGAATCCGTTTTTTTAGATTGGGCCAGCAACACATTTGTCAAGAGGAAAAATACTGAAAGAGTATAAAATACCGTTCGATTGATTTTCATTTGGTTAGGATACTATGGTATTATTTTGTTGAAGGTAAGCGTTGTTGTTGAGGAAATGTCCTTACTAGATTTGGTATGCATCACCATAACAGAACCATCCATTTTGTCGATCTTTGTTTGATAGCCTTTAGCGTTGATCTTTGGTGTCTCTTCATCAGTTGCTACATATTTAAATTGAAAATTCACGGTTCCATCTCCCGGTTCATAAATTAACCAATGTATTTCTCTAAGGCTTTTTATACAACTTGATCCGTTCAAGGTAATTGTACCAGAGGTCTTATCATCATTAAAATGCCATACACTTCCCTCCAGACAAGTCAAAGTAGGAACATCAAACAAAGGTGTTTTAACAGTACTCTCTTCTGCAGGTTGCTCTATAACGGTAAGTTTCCAAGATCCGGTAATACTGCTTTCACTTGTATTATTCACAACTCTGGTCGTAGTACACGAAAAAATAAAAAACAATAATAGTCCGTAAATGTAAATTTTCATCAAATAAATTTTAATTCTTCAAATTTACCTAAAAAGTCAGGTATATAAAAATTTTTTAAACGCTACTATCGGAAAATCGAAACCTTGAGAACTTTATATAGAAGTAAAATCTACAGAAATGGTAATCATCGGGTTACAAGATTCTTACGACTTTAAAATTTTACCTTTAACCTCCTCTATATAAGTTCTCCCAATGGTATAACGAATACCATCTATTTCTATACTGTTTCCTTCCACAACATCTACCTTATCCAAAGATATAGTATACGATCTGTGTATTCTTATAAAATTATCGGGTAATTGACTTGTAAAACTACTCAATGTCTGGTGAATAATGTATTTATTGGTTAAAGTGTTTATTTTTAAATAATCCTTTAAACTTTCCACCACTAAAATTTCATCTAAAAATATTTTTTGAAGCTTTTTTTTATCTACTTTAACAAATATATGTGGTCGATCATGAAGATCATGTCCTGAGTGCTTTTTACCATCTAGAGTCTTTATTGCTCTATTAATAGATTTAACAAATCTCGGAAAGCTTATTGGTTTCACTAAATAATCAAGTACCTCCAATTCATAGGTTTCCACGGCAAACTCCTTGTGTGCACTGGTAATAATGATCAACGGTTTATCTTCTAAAACTTGAATAAAACTTAATCCATCCAACAAAGGCATGTTGATGTCTAAAAAAATTAAATCTACATTTTCATCCTTTAAAAAATTTAAAGCATCTAAGGCATTGTTAAATGTTCCAACTACTTGGATACCTCCAAATTCCTGTAAATAGCTTTCAATGACCTTAATTGCCAAAGGCTCATCATCAATTATTAAACTCCTTATTTTCATACGTTTAAAATTTTGTAATTATATGATATTAAATTAATTAAAAACCTGCCTGCTAGCAGGCAGGTTTGAGAACGTAGGTAATCGCTTCGCTCTCTCATAAAAAATTTAATCATTTCTTTTTGTGAAATTATTGATTAAACCTGCCCGTCCGGCAGGCGGGTTTATTCATGTTCGTTTCACTGCACTTTTATTTTTAATTCAACCACAAAAATATCCTTTTGATCCTTAATATTTAGATTATATTCGTTTGATTTATACCCTAAAGCTAATCTTTTTTTTACATTTTCAAGCCCGATCCCACCTGAAGGCTTGGTTCTTTTATTAAATTCGATTATGGCTGGTTTAGGATTAGTGATTGAAAAATACAGAAAATCTCCCTCAATATTAAAATTAATTTTTATCGTTACAGGCCTAATATTTTTATTTACTCCATGCTTAAAGGCATTCTCCACAAAAGATAAAATGAGCATTGGTGCAATGGTTTTATTTTCAATTTCTCCTGAAATCTCCATTTCAATTTCCAGCTTCTCTCCGGATCTAATTCTCTCCAAATCCAAATAATTTTGGATACAAAGGATTTCTTTTTCCAAACTAAGACGTTTGACCTTTGTTTCATAAAGCATATACTTCATTAATTCAGAGAGTTTAATAATAACTTTAGGTGTTCTCGCTGATTTTTCTATTGCCAAAGCATAAATATTGTTTAACGTATTCAAGAAAAAGTGTGGTGACACCTGTGTCCGTAAAAATTGAAGCTCTGTTTCTAGTTGTAATTTCTCCAGGTCATTTAACCTTTTGTGTTCAACTAACCAATCCATAGTTATTTTAATCGCTGTTACAAAGGTCATTACGTACAACTCACCTATCATCATATCAATTGTATAATTGAGAGTTATGCTACTAATTGTCTCTGGTCCTTCCGGCCAAACCTCTGTGCTCACCAGAAAATAGGTTAAATTAAATTTAGTCAAAACCATTAAAAAGATAACAGATAATGTTATTAGCACATAGGAGAAATACTTTTTTCTAAAAACAAAAATTGGCATAAGAACATATATGTTCAAATAAACTAATGTCATATGAATTGGAAACCCAATAATATTTGTTTTTAAAGAATACAAATAATCATTGAAATAAATACCCCATCTAAAAGTGTTAAACAAGAAATAAATTGTCCAAAAGATTATATGATATCTTAAGGTTATTTCGTATTCTTTTTTAATATTCAAACTTAATTTTTTACTAATCCAAGACATTATTAAACGTTTTAAATAATCTTTTTAAAAGAAATTATTAATAAGTTGATCTATCCAAATCTTTATATTCTGTCTGCAATTCTGAGAGTCTGTCTTTTAGTTCTATCACAGTCATCTCATAGCTTAAATCATTGTACACATTCAGCATTTCACCGGGATCATTTTTAAGATCATACAGTTCCCATCCGTCATAAATTTTATCGTAAAAATGAATCAGCTTATAGCGATCCGTTCTTATCCCATAATGTCGAACAACCATGTGTTCATTAGGGTATTCATAATAATGATAATAAATAGCGTCTCGCCAATCAGTTTCTTTTTCACCTGTCAGTAATGGCTTTAACGATTTTCCTTGAATTTCTTTAGGAATGTCTACTCCGGCATAATCTAAAAACGTCGGTGCATAATCTATGTTTTGAACCATTTTTGAAATTTCACCCCTGACACCGCCGTATTTCTTTGGCACCCTCATTAATAATGGGGTTCTTAACGATTCCTCGTACATAAAACGTTTGTCAAACCAACCATGCTCGCCCATATAGAAGCCTTGATCCGATGTATAAACTACGATAGTGTTGTCTGTTAAGTTATTCTCATCTAAATAATCTAAAATCCTGCCAACATTTTGATCTAAAGAATAAATACAACGTAAATAATCTTGCATATATCTCTTATATTTCCATAGTGCCAACTCTTTACCCTCCAAACCATTTTTTTTGAATTCTGCTATGATAGGATCGTAATAGGCATCCCATTCCTTTCTTTGTTCAGGTGTTAATCTGGATATCATCCGTTCGAACATTTTTCTATAGGCAGTTTTTATCTCACCATCCTGATCTAACATTTTTAGATCATAAACCAGATCCATATCTCTTTCGATACTCATTTTTTGATGGTGAGCTGCTACCCTACCGGTATAGTCGTCAAAAAAAGTTTCGGGAACCTCAAAGTTTATTGTGTCAAATAGCTCAAAATCAGTTGTTTTAGGCATCCATACTCTGTGCACTGCTTTGTGATGCACCATTAAAGAAAATGGTTTGCTGGTATCTCTGTTATTCAACCATTCGATACTTTTATCAGTAATCACATCAGTAACATAGCCTTTGGATTCTGTTTTACGACCGTTCAATATAAACGGACTATTATAATAATCACCCTGGCCAATAAGACGATCGTAGTAATCAAAACCCGTAGGTTCGCTTCGTAAGTGCCATTTTCCAATTAAGGCGGTTTGATAACCTGCTTTTTGCAACAATTTTGGAAAAGTGGGCTGTAAACTATCAAAAGTTACTGAATTATTTATTTGTCCATTGATATGACTGTGTTTACCGGTTAATAAAACTGCTCTACTTGGCCCACAAATTGAGTTGCTAACAAAACTATTTTGAAACAGAACTCCTTCCTTAGCAATTCTATCTAAGTTTGGGGTCTGCAAATAAGTATTTTCGTAGGCACTAAGTGTCTGATAGGAATGATCGTCACTCATGATAAAAAGAATATTCGGACGATCATCCTGCTTTATGCTTTCCTTTTTTTGACAACTTGAAAAAGTGAATAGAGAAATCAGCCCAAAAGATAAAACGAAACATCGTAATGGGGTCAATATCTTTAAGTATATCTTCGTCTTGCCTAAAATGTCTATTATTATAATATTATTGATCATAGATTTAGATTCGTATATATTTCATGTTCCTTGTATGGTTTCGTTTTTCTACAAAAAAACCGAGGCTTACTGCAGGTTTTAAATGTCATTTTTAATTCTGACCTAACATTTCTTGGATAACGGGATAATTTTCATCAGTATCTCCGTAGAGCTCTCTCTGCTCGAATAATTCCTTTTTCATTTCAATGATAATGTCTGCATACATTGGATTATCATAAGCATTCTTATTTTCATGTGGGTCTTCCAACAGATCATAAAACTCCCAAGCCGGCATCGTTGTCTTTTTTGAAACACCGGTCATGTTTAGTGGCAGCCCGTAAAAAAACGCCAGTTTATACCGCTCATTCCTTATTCCGAAATGTCCCGGCCTTACCGGTGCATGTTGCCAATATCTATAATAGGCAGTTTTCCTCCAATCTGCCGGAGTTTCTCCTATAAGATTTTTTCTAAAGCTTCTCCCCTGCATGGTCGCAGGAATTTTTACATCAGCATAATCGGCAAATAAGGCAGCAAAATCTATATTTAGAATAATGTCATCCAATCGTTTTCCTGCCGGAATTTCTTTTGGATATCTAATTACAAAAGGCATTCTCAATGATTCTTCATAAATTAATCTTTTATCAAAAAAACCATGCTCCCCTAAAAAATACCCCTGATCAGCCGTATAGATAACAACAGTATTCTCAGCTAGTCCGGACTCCTCCAAATAATCCAATATTCTACCTATATTATCGTCAATTGCAGCCCCGGAACGCATAAAATCCTTGACCAATTTTTGGTAAGTATATTTTCTTATAGCAATACTGTCCATTCCTTCAGTAACAAAGGGTAGCCCGGGATATTTACACCACCAGGCATCCGGGTCTTTTGTAGCTTGTTTCCAACGCCATTCCAGATTTTCCAGTTTTTGACCAACAAAACTTCTTCCTGTGGTCACCGGTGAAAAATCCAACAGATTTTCCGGCTCCGGGATTATAATATCTTTATATAGATCATTAAATCTTTCCGGGTAATCAAAAGGTTCATGAGTTGCTTTAAAATGGCACATCAATAGGAATGGTTCCTTTTTATCAATGGTATCTAACCAACTCAGAGACAGATCGGTAATAACATCCGTTGAAAATCCCTCGTGAACATCCCATTCCGTTGCTTCTTTGTTGAAGTTTTCATTCGTCCTTAATATTGGATCCCAATAGCGCCCCTGGTCATGCAATACATTGTAATAATCAAATCCAGAGGGTTCTTTTTTTAAATGCCACTTGCCAATTAGAGCCGTTTTATATCCTTTTTCCTGCAAAATTTTTGCAATGTTCAAACTATCCGGATCAAGTGCATCACTTAAAGTGTAGACCCCATTTTTATTGGAATACTGACCGGTTAGAATTGATGCTCTGCTAGGTACGCAAATAGAGTTTGTGCAAAAACTATTGTTTAAAACTATGCCCTCATCCGCCAATCGTTTGATATTTACATTTTGGACATAATCTTTCAACACACCGCCATAAATACCCCATGCCTGAGAAGTATGATCATCTGACATGATGAATA
>DAOUPU010000170.1 GCA_030625995.1 Flavobacteriaceae bacterium | reverse complement strand
GATGTTGATCAGGCTGATCTGGATCTGTTATTGACAGATGCGATGATTCTTTATGCATCACATCTCATTTCGGGTAAGGTAGACCAATCCAAACTAAGAACGGAATGGGACCTAAGTATAAACGAAGGCCCTGAAAATCCTGATAGTTTATTAACGGTTACTTTAGGTCAACATCAAATTAAACAGGCGCTGGAAGGTTTTAAACCGAAATCCCCCTTCTACGATAAACTTAAAGTAAGACTAAAAGAGTATAGAGAATTATCCAAGGAGGGAGGTTGGAATAAAATTTCGGAAGGAGAGACCTTAAAAAAGGGCATGAGCAGTGAAAGAATTATGGATATTAGAAAATATTTAAACATCACTGAGGATCTTCCCGCAAACGCCGATCTGGATAGCCCACTGTTTGATGATGAACTGGAGGTTGCAGTTAAAAAATTTCAGTTTAGACACAATTTAACGCAGGATGGGGCTATAGGAAAGGGAACATTAGCACAAATGAATGTGAGTGTTGAAGATAGAATTGGCATGATGCGTCTAAATTTGGAAAGGACAAGATGGGTACTCCATCATCCCGAAGAAGACTTTTTGATTGTGAATATTGCCGGTTTTAATATAAAGCGAGTTCAAAATAAAGAAATTGTATATCAATCTCGGGTTATCGTTGGAAAAAATCATAAAGAATCACCCATATTCAAGGATGAAGTAGAATATATTGTTTTCAATCCTACCTGGACATTGCCATATTCTATAGCAACCCATGAAACATTACCAAAGTTGAAAAAGGATCCTGGTTACCTGGCAGCAAAACATATGGAAATTATGGATAGAAATGGAAAAATTTTAGATCCGAGTAGCATTGATTTCAATAAGTATTCAACAGGAAATTTTCCATTTATCATTCGTCAAAAGGCGGGATCTCATAACGCACTTGGGCAGGTGAAATTTATTTTTCCTAATAAATATGCCGTGTATCTACACGATACACCTTCCCGGGGTTTATTTAGTCGAGAAGACAGGGCATTTAGTCATGGTTGTATACGATTAGAGGATAAATGGGATTTGGTAATGAGTTTAATGAACGAGCCGGAAGTTTGGAATATGGATAAGATCAATAAAATTTTAGATTCGGGAAAAACTACTCAGGTTAATTTAAAAACACATGAAGATATCTATATTCTTTATTGGACCGCGGGGGTTGACAGAGATGATAATCTATATTTTGAAAGAGATGTCTATTATAGAGACGCTGCCGTTTTAGAAGCATTGGATAGGCCAATCGTACCGGAAAGAATGAATTAATATTCAATCAAATTTTCCGTAATATAAACTTTTTATTATTCCGTCTGAAAGCCCAATTTTTGGAACATAGATCTTATTGGCATTGCTCCATTTCATTGCTGAGAGGTAAATTTTAGTAGCCGGTATGATAACATCGGCCCTGTCAGGATTTAAATCAATTTCGCTAATTCGTTGGTCATAGGTCATCTGATTTAAAAAATTATAGTAGGAATTTAAATAGATATAAGACAGTGCTTTACCTGGCGCTTTACCGGATAGTTTAAATATTTTATTAATATTTCCTCCTGATCCGATTAATGAAATTTCTGAATATTCATTGCTTGTTTCTTTGATCCATTCTTTTACATCCAACCAAATTTGATTGTTCACTTTTTTATCCAAAAGTCTAACCGTTCCTAAACGAAAGGATTTGGATTCCATTATTTCTCCTTTGGAGAAAAATGTAAATTCTGTACTACCCCCACCAACATCCACATAAAGATAAGATTTATCATTCTTAATCAATTCATGTAGATCGGTTGATGAAATTATTTCAGCCTCTTTTTTTCCATCTATTATGTCAATTTTAATTTCACTTTTGTCAAATATGTATTGAATAACTTCCTCTTTGTTATTGGCTTCTCTCATTGCTGAAGTGGCACAGGCTTTAAATTTTTCTACACCGTACACTTTCATAAGCAATCGAAATGCTGTCATGGCATCGCACATTCGATCCCTGTTTTTCTTGGAAATTTCACCCCTTGTAAAAACATCTTCTCCCAATCGAATTGGTACTCTGATCAAAGCCGATTTAGTAAATTGAGTTTCCTTTTTTTTAAAGGTAATGACATTAGAAATTAGCAGTCTAACTCCGTTAGAACCGATATCTATTGCAGCGTATTTATTTAAATGCAAGGTTATTTCTTTTTATAATGCTTTGGAAAATCGGTAAATAAAGTCTTACCATTTTTAATATTTTTCCAATGATCTGTTTTGAACTTAATACCAACAACACCACAGGTAGGAACATGATCAATTGTATGATCGCCATAGGCATTTACAAAATCACTTATTCCATGATCATGGCTAAATATAATGGCAGATTCAAATCCATCATCTAATGCTTTTATGGTTTTGATTAGATAACCATCACTAAAACTATAGAGAGATTTACTTATTTTTATATTAGCTAAAGGAAAATTAAAAGCATAACTAAAAATTAATGCCGTATGCAATGCCCTGTTTGCACAACTTGAAACAAAAACTGAAGGACATTTTATTTTTTTCTCTAAAACTTTTGAAATTAAATAAGCATCTTTAATTCCTCTTTTTTTTAAGGGTCGGTCAATGTCTTTAATACCTTCATACTCCCAGGAAGATTTTGCATGACGTACAATGTAAAGGGTTTTCATTTGTTTGATTAATCAATTTTATGCTATTTCAAAGATATAAATATTTTTACTCTAAGGCTCCAATCGCTCTAATTTCCAATCATAATTTTCTTGTAAAGTATAGCGCATTCTATCGTGCATACGGTTAGGGCGACCTTGCCAAAATTCAATACTAGTTGGTTTTACAATATAACCTCCCCAATAGGCCGGCCGAGGCACTTCCATATCTTTAAATTTATTTTCAAAAAAACTCAATTTTTTATCCAATTTATCTCTGGAATCAATTACCTCACTTTGATGAGAGGCCCATGCACCTAATTTACTTCCTTCCGGTCGGGTTTCAAAATAGCCATCGGATAAGTTCTCAGCAATTTTTTCGACGATTCCCTTAATAATTATTTGTCTTTCCTGACTATGCCAAAAAAAGGACAATGCAACATTTGGATTTTCCCTGATAGCCTTCCCTTTTTCACTGTTATAATTGGTATAGAAAATAAAGCCCTCCCATGTGAATCGTTTCAATAGCACAATTCTGTTTTTAGGAAAATTATCAAGTCCGATTGTAGCCAGATTCATTATGTTTGCCTCTTCAATACCATTGGATTCATCTGCTTCATAAAACCATTTTTGAAATAATTCCATAGGATTTTCAGGAATATTTTTTTTTAACAGTTCATTCTTCCTGTAGTTTTTTCTATAATCTCCCAGATCCTTTTCCATTCCCCAAATTTAAATATAATTTATGTCAACTAGTTATTATTTATTATTCATTTTTTAATTGAATATTTAAAACAAACTCTCTGATTAAGATTAAAAAAAATGATTAGTTTTACTTATTAAATTTGAATCAATTATAGTATTATGGCGACATCCAATCGTATTTTATCTGTAGATATTTTTAGAGGTTTAACTATAGCCGCAATGATCTTAGTAAATACCCCGGGTACCTGGAGTCACGTTTATAGCCCTTTTTTACATGCTGAATGGAATGGCTTATCACCAACAGATCTGATCTTTCCTTTCTTTTTGTTCATCGTAGGAATGTCGATTACCTTTGCATATTCTAAAAAGAAACAAAATAAAATCACATCAGATGTTTATAAAAAGATAATTTCGAGAACCTTAAAGCTAATATTTCTAGGACTGTTTTTAGCCAGTTTCAAATTGAATTTTCCATTTATAAAAGATCTGTCTGAAGTGAGAATTCCCGGAGTTTTACAGAGAATTGGTGTTGTGTTCTTTATTTCGTCCATCCTATTTCTAAATGTAAATTGGAAAGTTCTTTTAGGAATTTTTGTTGCTATATTGTTGGTTTATTGGTACCTAATGACACAAATACCTATTGATGGAGAGATGCCCTTATTGACAAGATCATCAAACTTGGGTTCGGTTGTAGATCTAAAGATTCTAACGGTTGACCATATGTGGAAAACCGATTATGATCCGGAAGGTATTTTAAGTACTTTACCGGCTATAGCCACAACAATTTTTGGTATGTTCCTGGGAATGATCTTATTAAATAAGAATAGAACAAAAAAAGAAAAATATAATTACTTTGTAATCATTGGAATTGTTGCACTGTTACTGGGTTATTTATTGGATACGGTATTTCCTATAAATAAAGGACTTTGGACAAGTAGTTTTGTTTTAGTAACCGGGGGATGGGCAAGTTTAATTTATGCTTTGATCTTTTATACGGCAGATATATTAGAAATCAATAATTGGGGTAAACCCGCCATTATATTTGGTTCTAATGCGATTACGGTATACTTTTTATCGAGTTTTACAACGAAGTGTTTCGGATTAATTAAATTATCGAATGGACAGTCCTTGCATGGATACTTGTATGAATTTTTGTCTTCCATTATTACAATTCCAAAATTAAGTTCTCTGGTTTACGCGATGCTGGTAATTTCTTTTTATTATTTAATAGCTTGGATTTTATATAAAAAGAAAATATTTATCAAAGTGTAATCCTTATTTTTGACAAAAATATTGTAATGAATTTTTCTTCAAAACTACTAGAACAGGCAGTCCATGAAATGTCGCAATTACCGGGAATCGGCAAACGAACGGCACTACGCTTAGTACTACACCTATTAAAACAGCCAAAAGAGCAAACTACTTATTTGGCAGCTGCTTTAGAAAATTTTAGATCTAATATAAAATTGTGTCAGAACTGTCATAATATTTCCGATGTGGCCCTGTGTGAAATATGCTCCAGTTCAAAGCGAGATCCTGAGATTATTTGCGTTGTAGAGGATATTCGTGATGTAATGGCGATTGAAAATACGTCTCAGTTTAAAGGATTATATCACGTACTCGGTGGTAAAATTTCTCCAATGGAGGGAGTAGGTCCTCAAAACCTAACCATACAGAGTTTGGTAGAAAAAGTTAAAAAAGAAAAGGTGAAGGAAATTATATTTGCCTTAAGTTCAACAATGGAAGGAGACACGACAAATTTTTATATATACAAACAATTAGAAGATATTGATCTGAAATTATCTACTATCGCTCGTGGGATCTCTGTGGGAGATGAATTGGAATATACAGATGAAGTTACCCTTGGAAGGAGTATTATTAATAGGGTTCCTTTTGAGAATAGTTTGAGTAGGTAGTTCTTAATTTAATAATTTCTTTTATCATCTTCCACTATTGCATATTCATAATTATCGACCCACTTTCCCCGAATAGGTAGAATTTTTCGTCTTAATCCTTCATAGGTCATTCCTGATTTTTTTAGAACCTTAATTGAATTTTTATTATCAGTAGCTACTCCGGCCTCAATTCTATGCAGATTAAAATTTTCAAATCCACATAGGATCAACATT
>DAOUPU010000245.1 GCA_030625995.1 Flavobacteriaceae bacterium | reverse complement strand
TAATAATCTGTCATATTCGGGAATTTTGGTTTTAAAATGAGCAATAAATTCTTTTGTGCGTTTTACAAAGTTTGGATGTATATCGAACATTAAACCACCGGGAATGTTATAATTCATCGTCAACCTTGCTCCACATGTTTCTTCAAAAATATCGTTGATCATCTCACGGTCTCTAAAAGCGTAGAAATAGGTTGTTAATGCGCCAAGATCCATACCCATTACACCCCACCATAGCTGATGAGAAGCTAAACGAGTAAGCTCTGCAAGTATAGTTCGAATTACTTTTACTCTGTCACTCACTTCAATCTCCAATGCTTTCTCAACAACCAGACAAACGGCTTCGTTATTAATATGGGAAGATAAATAATCCATTCTGTCTGTGAGATGCACTATTTGCTGATAACTATCTCGCTCACACATTTTTTCGATGGATCGATGAATATAACCCAGGTCGGGTTCCACATTTTTAATGATTTCTCCATCAATAGTAAGTATTAGACGTAAAACACCGTGAGTTGCCGGGTGCTGTGGCCCCATATTTATAAAATACTCTTCGGTTTTTAAATTACTTTTTACAATGGATTCCATAGTGATCTAAAATTATTTGATAATCATGTTTTCTTCATCAACATAATCTTTTCTCAACGGGAATCCTTGCCAGTCTGGCGGCAAAAACAAGCGTTTTAAATTAGGGTGATTATTAAATTTTATTCCAAAAAAATCGTACACTTCCATTTCGTGATATTCTGCTGTATACCAGATATCTGAAACAGAATCCCAAGATGGGTTTTCACGATCTTTGGTATTGACTTTAACTACAATATTGTGACGAAAAGAAGTGGATTCCAAATGATAGATTACACCTAATTCTTCTCCCCAATCCATACCTGTAACACAAAATAAATAGTCAAATTTTAAATCGGCATGAGCCTTTAATTGACTGCAAATATTATGAACATCCTCTTGAGGGACAATCACATTTAAGAACTCAGATCCTTCTTCCGAAAACTCTAATTTGTCATTCCAACCACTTACAATATTTTGTATTTCTGTATTTGTCATTACGATTAAATATTACCTTCATCAAATCCATCAATTGGATTTATTTTTTTACTCATATTTTCGGTTCTTATTTTTTCCTGCAACATGATCATTCCTTCCAATAAAGCTTCCGGTCTGGGCGGACATCCAGGCACATAAACATCTACCGGAATAACATGGTCTGCCCCTTTCACCACAGAATAAGAATTATAATAGAATGGTCCGCCAGAAATGGCACATGCTCCCATGGCAATTACATATTTAGGTTCCGCCATTTGATCGTATAACCTTCTTAATACCGGTGCCATTTTATTTACAATGGTTCCCGCAATAATAATTAGATCTGCCTGACGTGCGGATGGGCGGGCAACCTCAAATCCAAATCTGGAAAAGTCATGCTTTGGAGCACCTGTTTGCATCATTTCAATAGCACAACAAGAAGTTCCAAAATATAAAGGCCATAAAGAATTGGATCGTCCCCAGTTGATAACTTTATCCAGGGTTGATACTATAATGTTAGCTCCGTTGCCTCCCGGAATTACTTTGCCGGGAAAGGAATCAGGTACTACTTCTTTAAAACCATCCGGCTCCGTTTGATTTATAAATCTTTGTTTATCGTCTACTCCCATCTTAAGGCTCTTTTTTTCCAGGCATATAACAGGCCTAATCCTAAAATAAATAAAAAAACTAAAATCTCAATAAGAGCAACAGTACTCATGTCTTTAAAAACAACAGCCCAGGGTACCAAAAAAGCAACTTCAACATCAAATATTAAAAATAATATTGCGAATAAGTAATACCCTACTTTAAATTGCACCCAGGTGGGGCCTTTAGTTTCTATACCACATTCATAAGGTTCCCTCTTTGCCGGATTATCAGATTTATGGGAAATTAATCCTGATAAGGCATTTGCGCCAACCACAAGAATTACACCTGCTATAAGAAAAACCAGAATTGCTTCGAATCCCATAATAATTTAAATTTTTGTCAAAAATATTTCTATTTATAATTAAAAAGGATGACAATAATCATCCTTTTTAATTTTTTTTATTACTAATTAACCTCATAGGTTTCTCCTGAGAAAAACAAATCATCCACCTTAGAAAATTTAGAATTTTTCTTTACTTCTGCGGTTAGTCGCTCTTCTCTCTCCTCAAAAGTATCATCTTCAAAACTTCTAATAATTCCTGTTGCTAAAGGATATTGTAACTTAACTAACATATAATGTAGTGTTGAGTCTTCACATTTTGCATCGTGAACTAAAATATCTTCTTGGGTGATCCCATTTTCGCCTATCGTTACAACTTCTAATTTTAAACGGTTCAACACAATTCCTTTATCTTTCTCTTTCCCAAAAATCATCGGCTTACCATGCTCCAAATACATTTGCTTATCTTCCCTCACCGCCTTATCTGTATATTGTGTAAAACATCCATCATTAAAAATAACGCAGTTTTGCAGAATTTCAATCAGTGAGGTTCCTTTAAACTTATGAGCTTCAATAAATAATTGTGTCATTTCTTTTGGTGTGTTCCCTCCTAGTCTTGCAAAAAACCGGGCTTGCGCACCAAGTGCCAATTCACCCGGATGAAAAGGTGGCTGGGTATTTCCAAAAGGAGAGGATTTCGTTTTTTGGCCTATTAATGAGGTTGGTGAAAATTGGCCTTTGGTCAACCCATAAATTTCATTGTTAAATAATACAATGTTCAAATCCAAATTTCGACGAAGTACGTGTATAAAATGATTACCGCCGATTGCCAAACTATCCCCGTCACCCGTGATCATCCAAACACTTAGATCCGGGTTTGCCAATTTCACACCACTTGAAATTGCCGCTGCCCTACCGTGAATACCATGAAATCCGTAAGAATCAATATAATAAGGAAACCTTGAAGAACATCCAATACCGGACACAAACACATCATCTTCTCTCTTTACCCAGATTTCAGGAAGTGCTTTTTGCATTGCTCTTAAAATAACATAGTCATCACAACCCGGACACCATCTCACCTCTTGATCACTTGTAAAATCTTTGAACGTATATTTTTTTTCTAATGTATCTTCCATCTTATTCTTCTTTTAAAATATCTTTAAATTTCTCTACCATATTAGTTACTGAAAATGGCAATCCTAACACCTTATTATATTTGTCAAACTCAAATTGTGTGTATTTTCCTTTTAAAACAAACGCCAATTGCCCTGTATTTAACTCA
>DAOUPU010000088.1 GCA_030625995.1 Flavobacteriaceae bacterium | reverse complement strand
CGTTTTTGATAACTCCTGCCGGTGTCAGCGGTTCGTACTCTTGAATCTATTCTTTTATAAGTCCTGTTCTTATTATGATTTTTAGAATAAGATTTCCCATAGTTATAATAGTTGTAACGTGCTGGTTTATAATAAAGTCTGTAAGGATCATAACTCACCACACAGCGATCGTAATATGGTCTCATAAAATAATTGTGATAAGGATGATATGCATAGTACCTGTTGTATGTATTTATGAATCCCCTGTAGTGTGAATAATATCCATATGCATTATAATAAATATGTAGTCCACCAATTCCTACAAGCCTATTCGAACGATAATTGATATTAATATTTCCGGCTCTTACAATTCTGCCATAATAATCATAATAAATTGGAATATTTTCAATTTGAATTATTGCACCGTAATCATCGTACTGCACATAGGCATCATAATTATACCCGGAGTTATAGGAAATACTTACTAAGCCAAAATCAACATTAGAATGTATACCATTTCTTGAATTGATATAAAAGTCGAATTCGCCATTTCGGAACACAGAAAACGTAATTCCTCTTTCCACGAAAGTGAATTTTTCTCCATTATTATAATTATAACTGTAGGTAGTATTATTCATACTATTTACAGTATTTGCAAAAGTAAGGGGAGAAAGGAGGTATGAAAATATTGTGATAAATATTAAAGCAATTTTATTCATGATAATTAGGTATTAAATGTTCAACTTGTAATTTGGTTTTGGCTAATATCATTATTCAAATAATTACAAACAACGTGCCAAGAACAAATTAATCAAATATCCATTGTTGAAATGGAGAGAAATTATTATTAGAAAAACATCTGTATTTAAACCTATTATATAACTAAAAATTACAATTATCAAAATAGATAATATGAGCTTGCTCATTGATGGACTGAGTTCGATGTTTTGGGTATGGATACTAGTGACCGTGTGTCTTTCCCATTCCAATGAAGCTTGTGACGAGCTAGACTGGTTAATGCAAAAAAAAGAGACTCTATCAATATTGGTTGATGGATTCCCATTTTCATGGGAATGACACGAATGGTGGTTTTTCTTTTTGGATTTGCATATTGATCCGCTAAGAAATGACATGAATCGTGATTTTATTTTCGAGGAATTTTCTAATCCATTATTGTTTATATGTTAATTACGATCCTTCCGGGATTACTATTATTAAACTGTGTGTCATTCCCATGAAAATGGGAATCCACTAATATTACTTTACTATCAGATAACTAAAAATTACAATTGTCAAAATAGATAATAGGAGCTTGCTCATTGATGGACTGAGTTCAATTAATAATAAAACACACAGTTATTAGAAAAACATCTGTATTTAAGATTTATTAAATCAAATCTTTTACTTTTACGAAACCCGAAATACATGCTTTGAATAATTATATTAACGTCATATTACCTATACCTCTGCAAAAGTTATTTACCTATAGAATAACCAAAGCAGAAGCATCTTTTTTAAGTGTTGGTATGCGAGTGGCAGTCCCTTTTGGAAAATCAAAAATATTTACAGCCCTGGTATATAATATTCATCAGGATCCACCCATAGGCTATGATGCTAAGGAAATCCATCAGATCTTAGATGATAAACCACTTATCACTCCTAAACAATTAATAAACTGGGAATGGATATCTGAATATTATATGTGTTCCCTTGGTGAAGTAATGCGTGCGGCAATACCGTCGGCACTTTTACTTGAAAGTGAAACGCTGATTTCTAAAAATGAAGAATTTGATCAAATAGATATTTTAAATGACGATGAATATTTAATTTTTGAGGCCTTACAGGGTAGATCCGTGTTAAATATATCGGAAATAGGAAAGATTTTAGATAAAAAGAATGTTCTTCCGGTTATAACTAAATTATTGAAACATGAGGTTGTAACCGTTCATGAAAAGATTTTTGAGCAATACAAACCGAAATTGGTTAAATATATTCGATTAAGAGAGAAATATAATGAAGAGGTAGAATTACATAAATTATTGGATGACCTAAGTCGTGCCAAAAAACAGCGGGAGCTTGTGTTAAGCTTCTTTTCAATGGTATCTCGTACAAAAAAGCCCATTAAGAAAAAGGATCTGAAAAATAAAGCAGGCGTTAGTCCGGCGGTTATAAAAGCCTTAGTAGATAAAGAAGTATTTGAAATATATGCCATTCAAGAAGACAGAGTATCTTTTGGCAATAAAACGTCTGAATTAAAGGAATTAAGCGACTTGCAAAATGCGGCGCTTGCTGAAATTGAAAATTCTTTTAAGGAACATGACGTTACTTTATTACATGGAATTACATCGAGCGGTAAAACAGAAATTTATACACATTTAATTCAAAAAGTAATTGAGTCAGGGAAACAAGTTTTGTATCTGTTGCCAGAGATTGCTTTAACTACACAGATTATAAGCAGGTTGCAAATATTTTTTGGAGAGAAGATATCTGTTTTTCATTCTAAATATTCAGTTAATGAAAGAGTCGAGGTATGGAATAATCTATTGGAAAGAAAAAACAAAACACAAATTATATTAGGGGCCAGATCGTCTGTACTATTGCCATTTGCGGATCTGGGATTGATTATTGTGGATGAAGAACATGAGACCTCCTATAAGCAATTTGATCCATCGCCGAGATATAATGCGAGGGATACAGCAATTGTTTTGGCAAAGGAGCATGGAGCAAAAATATTGTTGGGCAGTGCCACACCTTCTGTTGAGAGTTTTTATAATGTTAAGAAAGATAAATATGGTTATGTGAAACTGGATAGGAGATTTGGCAATGTGTTATTACCGGAGATTGAGTTGGTGGATATAAGGGAAAAGCATCGTAAAAAAAGAATGACCGGACATTTTTCTGATCGGTTAATTAAACTCATTCAGGATTCATTAAATGAAAAAGAGCAGGTTATTTTGTTTCAGAATCGAAGAGGCTATGCGCCAATTGTTGAATGTACAACATGTGGAATAGCACCCCAATGCCCAAATTGTGATGTAAGTTTAACTTATCATAAATTCAAGAATGAATTACGGTGTCACTATTGCGGTTTTCGAAGAGACATGCCAGAAACCTGTCCTGCTTGTGAAAACCCTACTTTGAGCTCTAAAGGGTTTGGAACAGAGCAAATTGAGCTTGAATTGAAGGAACTATTTCCACAGACAAAAATTGGCAGAATGGATCTGGACACTACTCGAGGAAAGTATGGCTATCATAAAATTATTAGGGCGTTCCAGTCTCAGGATATTGATATATTGGTAGGGACTCAAATGCTAAGCAAAGGATTGGATTTTCAAAATGTGACTTTAGTTGGGATATTAAACGCAGATAATATGCTGAATTTTCCTGATTTCAGAGCTCATGAGAGAAGCTTTCAGTTAATGGTTCAGGTGTCAGGTAGAGCTGGTAGAGCTAAGAAAAGAGGCAAGGTAGCAATTCAAACTTTCAATCCATATCATCAAATTCTGCAACAGGTCACCACGCACGACTATGAGAAGATGTACGAGGACCAAATGAATGAAAGACACGAGTTTCATTATCCTCCATTAATTCGAATTCTGAAAATCACTTTGAAACACAAAGATTATCAAAGGGTGAATAATGCAGCCGAATGGTTGGGAACATCTTTAAAAAACAATTTTGGTGAACATGTTTTGGGACCAACGAGCCCTGTAATTTCGAGAATCAGGAATCAACATATAAAAAATATTTTAATAAAATTACCTAGTAATCAATCTATTAACTATTCCAAATCCCTTATACAGAAAATAAGGAACAGCTTCTTAGCGATCTCAGATTTTAGATCGGTTAGGTTAAATATTGATGTGGATAATTATTGATGGTTGTTCAGCTCCACTTATGAAAACAGCAACAATTCTCTCTAGAGTACGGTTCGGCCGTCATAAGACAATCGCATTCCGATACAAAACAACAATCAGAAAACGTAACAATTCCCCTCTAGAGAGGGGTTAGGGGTGTGTCTAAAAGCAAACTTCTATCAAATCTACATACCAAGAACTGAATTACATGTACAAGAATTGCTGTCCTTTACTAAAAACTTATCACTAACTTTGCACCTTATTTAATGATAATCATGAAGCGTGTTATTGTAGGTCTTTCTGGTGGTGTTGATTCCAGTGTTGCAGCTTATCTGTTGAAGGAGCAAGGCTATGAAGTGATAGGTTTGTTTATGAAAAATTGGCATGATGATTCGGTAACAATTTCCAATGAATGCCCATGGCTGGAGGACAGTAATGACGCTATGTTGGTGGCTGAAAAATTAGATATTCCATTTCAGGTGGTTGACCTGAGTGAACAGTATAAGGAACGTATTGTTAATTATATGTTCAATGAATACAAAATGGGAAGAACTCCTAATCCGGATGTATTGTGTAATAGGGAGATCAAATTTGATGTTTTTATGAAAATAGCAATCGACTTAGGGGCTGATTTTGTTGCTACGGGACATTATTGCAGAAAGGATGAGATAAATAAAAATGGAGAACTTATCTATCGATTGTTAGCTGGAAAAGACAATAATAAAGATCAATCTTATTTCTTATGTCAATTATCACAAAAACAATTGGCAAAATCGCTGTTCCCGATAGGTGAACTCAATAAATCTGAAGTTAGAAAAATAGCTGCAGAATTGGATTTGGTTACAGCTGATAAAAAGGACTCTCAAGGCTTATGTTTCATTGGGAAGGTTCGTTTACCGGAATTTTTACAGCAAAAACTAGAACCTAAAGAAGGTGTAATTGTTAAGGTTTCAAATAGTTGGGAAAAATATTCGGATGAAGTACCCGTGTTTAATAGCAAACTTGAGGAACTACAACATTTCAGTAATAAGCACGAATATAATTTGGAAGATGGAAAAGTGGTGGGCAAACACCAGGGAGCGCATTATTTTACCAAAGGTCAGAGAAAAGGATTGGCGGTTGGTGGAACAGTAGAGCCACTTTTTGTTATAGATACCGACGTAAATGAAAATATTATTTATACCGGAGAAGGTAAGAACCACAGAGGGCTCTATCGGAAAGTTTTGATTGTTAAGAATGATGAAATCCATTGGATCCGTACAGATCTTAAATTAAAAGATGGTGAAGAAATGGTGGTTAGGGCGAGAATTCGTTACAGACAAGAATTGGAAGAAGCCAAATTGTTTAAAACGGAAGTAGGGATGTTCGTAGCTTTTAAAAATGAACAATCTGCAATTACGGAAGGGCAATTTGTAGCCTGGTATCATGATGATGAATTACTCGGTTCAGGAGTTATTTCCTGATTTTTGATATTTTGAGATAATTTTTCCCCAGGGTTACAATTAATATGCCACCAAGAATAAGCAAGGAAGCTAAGATCAGTCTTAAGGAAATTACTTCTGAAACAAAAATAACCCCACCAAAAGCAGCGAGAGCAGGAACTAAGAGCTGCACCACGGCACTTTGTACATTGGTTAAGTCTCTAAGGGCTATATACCAAATTGTATATCCGATTCCCGACGTAACAGCTCCCGAAATTACAGCTAACAAAACCCCTTCTAAGGAATAGCTTATGTCTTTCATTGTAAATAAAAACAAGAGGATTAGAAAAGGAAGTGTTCTTACAAAATTATAAGCAGTGTCCTTTAGTGGATTCTTTGAACCCAGACCGTTCAATGTATAAATACCCCATGCAATACCAGCGATGGTCATTAGAATAAAACCTTTTAAGGGAGGAGAATTTACTCCTGGCAAAATTAAATATACAAATCCTGAAAAAGCGATCATTGTTCCTAAGCCTTCCATCCAATGTAGTTTATGACCAGAAAATATGGAATATAATATTATTGTAATTTGGACAGATCCAAAAGCAATTAGCGCTCCGGTACCTGTATCCAGGGTGATGTAAGCAAACGAAAATGTTACTGCGTAGAGAAATAGCATTACACCTGAATACCAACTTCCTTTTGTTTTATTATTTTTTTTAGTTTTGGATAAACCGAGCAGGATCATTAACATAATAATTCCCGAAAGCAGTCGAATGATAGTGAACCCGGAAGCATCAATTTTATTCTCACCCAAAGCTTTCCGGCATAAAACGGAATTGGCAGCAAAGGCAATCAGTGCTAGGGAAGTATAGATAAAAGTTCTTAGGAAATGATTCTTTGCTTTTACATTACTTGTCATGAAAAGTTATATTTTTACTAAGTATAACAAATATTCTTAAATTCAAATAAGATTGCAGAAATAATTGATATCAATAACAGACCAGAAAGATAATTGTTTATTTGGTATTATCTACTGTTTTTAACAAATCCAATCTGAACAAGAGCGGGCCTTAGAACTGACTTTAGTGGCCAGATGGTTTTGCTGTAGGTGTAAGAAACAAAGCGTCTTTTTGTTGAAATTCTCGCTCCAAAACCCTCTTGAATAACTGATAGACAAGGTTTGCACTTGCCGCAAGGTTTTTTATTTTTAGTTGGATAGTGGCAAAACCATGTCATTTGCATTATTGCATCCCAGCCTTTATTGGCTGAAATATGAGACATTTCTTTCTTTGTAATTTTAATAATAGGAAAAGAAAAATATTTAAATAACAGATATTCTTTTGTTTCTTTATACTTAGGATCCATTATATAAACGCTTTGGGAGTTGACTTTAGTCTCCATTAGCATTTTATCTAAATCAGTATCCCAGTGATTTTTAATAGGGAACATTGATTTTTCAACAGATAATTGCATGTCATTGATCTTCTCTTCCCTGCACAATCTTGCCAGCCAGGCATATTGTAATCCAATATGTTTTTCTTCTTTGATGCCATGATAGGCATCACTAATTTCCTGATTTGGAACGAGATCGTTCATCGCATAAAATCGGGTAGGCTCAAGAAGGTCTTTTGTATGAGGAAATTTTTTAAATAAATAAGACTTGATCCTCTTCATTGTCATGATCTCTATTCCCGTAGAGGGACGGTCTTCATGTATTAGATAGAATGGAATTACCTTGCTTTTGTAAACAAACAATAATTGCAGGAGTTGAAAAGTCGAATCCCAGCCACCTGTCCAGAGTAACTTGACCGGATCATTTTCAATATTAATTTTCTTCATAACAATTTGTAAGTTTAGGTCAATTATATAAACATTAATTATGCAATTCTATTGTTCTCAATTGATAAAAAGAAAAATTTTAATAAATAGTATAAGAAATATGTATATTCACGCGTTTAACAAAGGTAAATTATTTTTAAGTCAGAGTTCATTGATGAATTAAGGAATAGAAATATTAGTTTGAAATTACTGAACAAAAGCTATTAAATCTAAAACAACAAATAAAAGTAATTTATTTTAATTTAAAAATTAAATTTTTTGAATTCTATTGAAGATCTCGAATATTGCTGAATAAATTCTTCATTAAAGAATAAAAGGATTCTTTTTGAGAACAACAAATCAACTAATTTTCATAAAATAAATAGACTAGCCAAATAGATGAAGAATATTGAATTTTATACTTGTATAAGTGAAGTAAATAGAGAAAAATGGGTAGATTTTTATAAAAACCATGATCAAGCTAATGCTTTCCAAACAATTGAAATGTTTGAGTTTTGGGGAGATCAGAAAAATTATAAGTCATTTATATTTTTTCTCGAAGCATCTAGCAAAGAATGTCTTGGCTTTTGCACGGGAGTAATTGTTCCAACTGGAAAGAGCAAGACCAAAAATCCAAACAGGAGTGCACTTATTTATGGAGGTCCATTAGTAAGAGATGATAATACAGAAATTCTAAAAATATTCCTCGAAAAGATTGGAAAATATTTAAAATTCAGATCAAAATATATAGAGTTTAGAAATTTTCGCACGGATCTAATTTTAAAAGAGACCTTCACTGCTAATAATTGGAAGTACACTCCAAAACTGAATTATTTTATACAGCTGGATTCAGAAGAAGAAGTGTACAATAATTTTGATTCGAGTCGAAAGAGAGAAATAAGAAGAGCTGTTAAGGAAGGAGTTGAAATTTCTTATGATAAATCACCGGAAAAATTACGAGAGGTTTATAATATACTTTCCAAAGTTTTTAAAATAAATGATAAAGTAATGGCGCTGCCCATTCCGGATTTAGCGTTTTTGTCAAATTTGCTAGAATTGGATAATTCAAGAATGATCTCCGTAATCTATAACAATAAAATAATTGGTGGCGGATTTTTTATATACGATAAAAATAGGATATATCATTGGTTCAGAGCCGGACTCAATAGAGAATATAGTAAACAAAGTCCGGATGCAATGGTAGATTGGGAAGTAATGAAATTTGGTCTAAAACATAAAATAGCGATATTTGATTATATGGGGGCAGGTACAAAAGGCCAGGATAACAGATTGAGAACATATAAATCGAGATTTGGAGGGGAGTTGGTTGAAATAGGCATGTACTCAAGAATAAACTTTCCTTTAGCGTTTAGAATTGAGAATAAAATTACCAAAACATATAGAAAATATAAACTGTTCGATCGATAATTGTAAATTATTATTCGGTTAAAGTAAATATTTTTTTGATTTAAATATTAAAGATATATTTGAAAATATTAAACAATTTCAATAAATACTAGTGGTAGATGTTATTTAACTCCATAGATTTTGCAATATTTTTGCCAATTGTATTTGTATTGTATTGGTTTGTTATCCACAAGAATTTAAAGCTTCAGAACCTTCTAATTGTTATAGCCAGTTATGTATTCTATGGTTGGTGGGATTGGCGATTTTTATCCTTGATACTATTTAGCACTTTAGTGGATTATACTGTTGGCAGGAGACTTCGTAATGAAGAAAATCATAAGAGAAGGCTAATTTTACTTTGGACGAGTATAGCAGTGAATCTTGGTTTTCTTGGTTTTTTTAAATATTACAATTTCTTTTTAGATAATTTTATAGAAGCCTTTACCTTTTTAGGTCATCCGATTAACCCGCAAGGTTTAAATATTATTCTTCCTGTAGGAATTAGTTTTTACACTTTTCAGACATTAAGTTATACTATTGATGTTTATAGGAAAAAATTGGAGCCAACAAGAAATTTTATTGCCTTTGCGGCCTTTGTTAGCTTCTTTCCACAATTGGTTGCCGGACCAATTGAGAGAGCAACAAATTTACTTCCACAGTTTTATAAAAAAAGAGTATTTGATTA
>DAOUPU010000215.1 GCA_030625995.1 Flavobacteriaceae bacterium | reverse complement strand
TCAATTTTTGAAGGAGTAAAAGACGTTGCATCTAAGCTAAGAACACCATCTTTAGTTCCAACAACAATAGCATTTTTATGTAAAGCGATTGCTGTCAGGTCAGTCCCTTCATAAACCTTTGAGAATTTATTGTTTTTGTTTAAAAGTTGATAAACACCTTCACTGGTCAAGATCAAAAAACGATCTTCATTTTCATCAAATATCATATTAATCGGATTGAAATCAGTAAGCAATTTTGCCCAAACTTCCTTTCCATTTTCAAATAAAATCAATTTCCCCTTTTCTACGACAAGTGTTGAAAAATCCTTTCCTATAACAAATTGTGTGGGGTTTTCTAAACCATGAGCTACATAATAATTACCAGACCAAGCATTGCTGAGCACCGCCACATCTGTTAAATAAACAAGCTGCTCTTTATAACGATCAATAGCTATTATTTTCATAGCTTCAAAAGGTCGATAGTAAACATCCTTAACCAAATTCCCGTCGCCAGTTTGCAATAGTTTTCCTTCTGAGACTACATTGATTAATTTATTTCTATTACTACTAACTTGTAGTAGTTCTTTGTTTTTTACCGCATCACTAAGTTCATATTTATCGGCATAATCCTGAATATAAGGCTTATCTGAATATTCTTGAGCTGAGATTGATATCGATAATATAAAACCGAAAAATATAAATAATCTTTTCATAATTGTGTTTAATTTTTAAGTCAATAAAATTACAATTGTCCCATGTTAATTGCTTCATTATTATTGATTAAAATACATTATTATTTAACCATTATAAAGTTGCCTTCTTGATACATTTATAGTTATCTCAGACCATTAAAAAATAGAATTATGTTTGTCAGGAAATGACTATTCGCTCTTTAAGTTTATAAAACTTAGAAAAAAAGTAATTTAGAATTGAACAAATTTAAAGAGGAAGTACAGGATTTAAAAAATATCCTATTTTTTATTAAAACCTATCATCCCGGAAAGGTTAATTTTCTATGGATATATATCCATCAAAAAAAATGACAAAGTTTAAAGATTAGTGAATAATATTTCAATATGATAGATTAATTAATTATCTTCAAGTATTTAATTGTACCTAATTAGATTACATACTAATACATTATTTCTCAAATAGATAGGTTATGAATTTTTTAAGAACAATCCACCTAATTTTACTTTTCAGTTTTTTGTTGTTGCAATGCACAGTTAAAACCACTGAAACATCGAAAAAAAGCAATGAACTTGTTGGTTTACAACCAGATGGCAGTATATTAGTTCCAACAAATCAATTGCTCAGACCGGCTGGGTTTCAGATACAATTTCACGGAAGACCTGTAGATCTGGCCTTAAGTCCAAATGGAAAGTGGATGGCCGTACTTAACAAAAATCATCTGGAATTAATCCAGGTTAACGACAGGACCATTTTTCAAAGATTAGAAATTAAGAAAGGAGGATCCTATAATGGCCTTGCGTTTTCTGAAGATGGTAAAAAGATCTATGTGAGTCAATCAAGAAATCATATTTTTATAGCGGAGATGGATGATGACAATGTTTTAAGATGGGTTGATGAGATCAAATTCCCAGAAGCCAAAGTTGGTGGTCACCCGGTTCCCGGTGGCATAATTTTAGAACAAAAAGAAAATAAACTATACACAACTTTGAACAGGAGCAATTCTCTTGCCATCGTTCAATTGAACAATAAATCTGTAAAAGAAATTCCTGTCGGCGTAGCTCCATATGAACTCGCACTGTTCTCTCCGCAAAAAGCCTATGTGAGTAATTGGGGTGGCAGACAACCAAGAGAGGGAGAAATAACTTATAAAACTTCTAAAAGCGATATTTTAATTGACCCAAAAACCGGGATTGCCAATAACGGAACCGTATCTGTTGTTGATCTGACACAAGAAAAAGAAGTTAAAAGTATTGAGGTGGGATTACATCCAAACGCAATGGTTATAAGCCCGGATAAAAAACACCTTTATGTTGCATGTGCCAATAGCGACATTATTTCTGTAATTGATACGGAAACAGACGAAGTCATCAATGAAATTTCTGTTCACTTCACTCAGGGCTTACCATTTGGCAGTGCTCCCAATGCATTGGAAATATCAAAGGATGGGAAGCTGCTTTATATAGCAAATGGAACGGATAATGCCGTATGTGTTATAGATCTGAAAGATGATAATAAATTGCTTGGTTTTATTCCCACAGGTTGGTATCCGGGAGCGATTCAATTGGATCAAAAAGAAGAATTCTTATTTGTTGCAAACACCAAAGGTATCGGATCAAGGAATTTACGTGCTGACAGACCAGGCTATAATACACATGGCCATATGGGAACTATTTCAGTGATACCAACTCCTAATACGGAAAAACTTAAAAGTATGACCAAAATCGTAAAAGAAAATAATTCCTTTGCAAAATTGATAGGAGAATTAAACAAGAAGGAAACAAGCTCCAAAAAGGTAGCTGTGCCACAATTCCCAGGTCAGAAGTCTCATTTTAAGCATGTTGTTTATATCATAAAAGAAAACAGAACCTACGATCAGGTCTTTGGTGATCTACCACAGGGCAATGGAGATAGTACCTTAGTTCATTTTGGAAGGAAGGTTACACCGAATCATCATGCACTTGCCGAAGAATTTGTACTTATGGACAATTATTACTGTAGTGGCGTGCTCAGTGCAGATGGACATCAATGGACCGATGAGGCCTATGTTACAGATTATCTGGAAAAATTTTTTGGTGGTTTTTCAAGGAGTTACCCATATGACGGGGGTGATCCTTTAGCTTATTCACCAACCGGCTTTATTTGGGATAATGTTCTGAATCACGGATTGACCTATAGAAATTACGGAGAGTTCGTGGACGCTGTCATTGAACCCAAAGGGGTAACCTTTACAGAAATTTATGATGACTTTCTTAAGGGTACAGGTAAAATTAAAATTCGCGCCAAATCAAATTTACCGCAAATGGAGCCTTATACCTGCCCTACATATATCGGATTTCCCAATAAGGTTACCGATCAATACAGAGCAGCAGAATTCATAAAAGAATTGAAGGAATTTGAGAAAAACGACAATATGCCAAACTTTATAATCATGTTGCTTCCCAACGATCATACTTCCGGAACAAGGCCGGGAAGTCCTACCCCTGAAGCAGCAGTTGCAGATAATGATCTGGCATTAGGAAAAATTGTGGAGGCATTATCTAATAGTAAATTCTGGAAAGAGACGTGTATTTTTGTCACGGAAGATGATCCTCAGGCCGGATTGGATCATGTAGATGGGCATAGAACTGTTGGACTTGTAATTAGCCCATATACCAAACGCAAAAAGGTAATTTCAACAAATTATACCCAAATTAATATGTTTCGAACTATGGAGAATATTCTTGGAATCCCTCCTTTAAATAAATTTGATATGACTGCAGATCCGTTGTTGGATTGTTTCACGGATACTCCGGATTTTACCCCCTACAAAGCCTTGAAAAACAATATACCTTTAGATCAAATAAATCCGTCGCTTGCCAGCCTATCGGGAGATGCACTCTATTGGGCAAAAAAATCTTTGGATCAAAATCTAGATGATTTTGATAGAATTGAGGAAGATACTTTCAATAGAATTATCTGGCATTCTGTCAAAGGTTATGATGTGCCTTATCCGGTACTTACAATGAACTAGACTTGTGTTTTTTTAACCTTCTGTTTATACTACCCATCAGATGGCTATATTCACAGCGGTTATTAGCCATCAGATGAGTATTTTAGATAAATGATTCTGAAAATAAGATCATCTTTTAAATATATCGCTACGGATTCTTATTTCTTATAACCTATTTTGGTTATTGGTTTTGGATTTTCTTTCTTCTCCAATAGTTCATCTAAATAATTAAAAACAAGTTCGATGTTTTTATTCTGATTGGATAGTTTCTTCTTAATTTCTTCTATTTCCAGTTTAATATTTAAATTATCGACGAGTATTTGACGCATCTTTATAAAAATCTCCGTAATACGCACACTCATTAATCTTGCTCTTTTACTTTTAAGAACATGTGCCAATTGCAACACACCATGTTCAGTAAAAACCATAGGTAGATACCTCGTTCCTCCCCTACCTTTCTTTGAGGTCACAAATTGTGACCTCAAAGATTCGTATTCTTCTTTGGTTAATTCAAACATA
>DAOUPU010000037.1 GCA_030625995.1 Flavobacteriaceae bacterium | reverse complement strand
ATCGTGTATATTTTGAAGCAAATCCTATTCCTGACGAACAGAGAAAAGCAGGTTTTGGAGGTGTTAACAGGTATAAATCGTTAGAAGGATTTAATAATTCGGAAATGATTCAGGATGCTTCAAGAAATATAGATATTCTGTCTAAACAATTGTACGTACAATCAAAGTCTTTAGATGAAATTATTGAATTGGCTTCGGGTAAAGAAAAGTTATTGGCAGCTGTTCCTGCGATTCAGCCGGTAAGCAAGGAAGATTTAACCAGAATGGCTTCCGGGTATGGTTGGAGGCAGGACCCATTTACGAAAGCTCGAAAGATGCATTCCGGAATGGACTTTACGTCGCCACGGGGAACGCCAATATATGCCACAGGAAGCGGTAAGGTAATTAGAGCGGATAATAGATCAACAGGTTATGGAAAGCACATTAGAATTGATCATGGCTTTGGATATGTCACTTTATATGCTCACTTATCAAAATACAATGTAAGAAAAGGTAAGAAAGTAAAAAGAGGTGATGTTATTGGTTATGTTGGAAGTACCGGTAGATCACAAGCTCCACATCTGCATTATGAAGTGAGGTATAATAAACGAAAGATAAATCCGATAAATTTTTACTATGGAGATCTATCGCCGAAAGAATTCAAAGAAATGTTAAAAATGGCTTCGCAAGAAGGACAATCACTAGACTAATGCATATAGAACTACCTGAAAAAAGATATTTTAAAATTGGAGAGGTTGCCAAAGCTTTTGATGTAAATGCATCCTTACTCCGTTTTTGGGAAAACGAATTTGACGTTCTTAGACCAAAAAAGAATGCCAAAGGGAATCGTCTCTTTACACAAGAAGATATAAAAAACCTAAAACTTATTTATCATCTGGTAAAAGAGAAGGGGTTTACTTTGGAAGGCGCTAAAAACAAACTAAAAGAAAAACCCGAAGAAATTACTTCTAATCATGATATTATTGTACGGTTAGACAAAATTAAAAACGAATTGCTCCAAATTAAAACCCATTTATAATTTTCTTAAGGCCTGGTGTTTTATCCCTGGTAGTTTTAGATCTTTATTCGATTGGGGCGGTTGAAATATCTAATGGTCAAACCATGAAATTCGATAAACATTTTCGTATTTTTGTATCTTAATTTTTAGCCTATTGTCGATGTTTTATAAACTCCCTGTTAAGGAGGTAAAAAGAGAAACTAAGAATTCTGTTTCTATCGTTTTTGATATTCCGAAAAATTTAAAAAGCAAATTTAATTTTATCCCGGGTCAGTACATAAATGTGCAAATTGAATTGGATGGAAAAATTATACGTAGAGCATATTCTATTTGCTCTTCTCTAAAAAGCAATGAGCTGCGTATAGCTATCAAAGAAGTAAAAGACGGAACGTTTTCAGTCTATGCCAACCAGAACTTAAGAGCGGGTCAACTGCTGGAAGTTTCTCCACCCGAAGGTAGATTTACACTTAACGTATCTGATTCCAATAAACTAAACTACATTGCCTTTGTGGCTGGTAGCGGAATTACGCCTGTTTTGTCTATGATTAAATCTGTTCTGGAAACAGAAGAAGAAAGTAAATTTGTTTTGCTTTATGGCAACAAATCTTCAGAGGACACCATGTTTAAAAATGAAATCGATAATTTGAGATTACAGCATCAAAACCAATTTGAAGCACATTATGTTTTTAGCCAAAAGTTTGAAGATAACAAATATAAAGGAAGGATTGATGTGGAGATCATTGAGGAGTTCGTAAAAAACAGATACGAGGACATCAGCTTCTCTAATTATTTTCTGTGCGGGCCGGAAGAAATGATCGATTTGGCAAAAAACAAACTATTAGAAGAGGGAGTCAATAAAGATGCTATTAAATTTGAATTATTTTCAATCTCCACTGCTACTAATGAAGCTAGTAATGACCTATCCGGCAATTCTGAAATAACCATCTTATTGGACGATGAAGAGAATACCTTTGAAATGAAGAAAGAGGATGTCATTTTAACTGCGGCATTATTGCAAGGACTAGATGCACCCTATTCGTGTCAAGGAGGAATTTGCAGTAGCTGTTTGGCTAAAGTAATTGAAGGAGAGGTTATTATGGATAATAATTCAATTTTAAGCGAAGACGAGCTAAAGGAGGGCTTAATTTTAACGTGCCAATCACATCCGGTAAGCTCTACGATCAAAATTGATTATGACGATGTATAAAATTTTTTTATGAGCAGAGAATCTCTATGATCAACGAATATTTAAATGCTATACTCTTAGGGTTTGGGTTGGCCTTTATGGTTGGACCAGTATTTTTTGTTTTACTCGAAACAAGTGTTGTAAAGGGTATAAGAGCTGCTATCGTATTTGATTTTGGCGTCCTTCTTTCAGATACTCTTTTTATTTTTACCGCCTATTACGGGAGTAAGACTTTTCTCGTTAAATTAAAGGATGATCCCAGATTATTCCTTATTGGAGGTATAATATTAATATCCTATGGTCTATACACGATTTTTTACAAAAAAACTAAAAAAACTGTAACAGATAAGGAATTGGTTGTTGTTGAAAACAATAATTATTTAGGATTATTTCTAAAAGGGTTTTTTCTGAACAGCATTAATATAGGAGTTTTGGCATTTTGGTTGGCAATCGTAATTGCCATAAGTTCAGGACTTCAAATGAACGAGAATAAAATATTTAATTATTTCGTTGTTGTCATATTGAGCCTATTGGTAACAGATCTGATTAAAATTACTGCGGCCAAACAATTAAAAAAACAACTCACGCCGGTAGTGCTCAGAAAAATTCGTCAAACGATAGGTGTGTTCTTTATAATTTTCGGTGTCATTTTAGCGACTAAAAAATATATCCCGGAGCAAACTATACAAATATTTGATAAGGTAATTGAAAAGGTGAAGTAATTAATTATTTTGGATCTTTATATTGTACTCCTATTTACATTTTTTTTATACCATTTTATTTATAGATTGGATGTCCCGTAACTATATTTATATTTTTTTAGGAAAAATGAAAATCATATCTTCTAAGAATAACTTTGACTACCACCTGAAAATGCTGAACAAGGAACAAGGAATAAGGATTTATGATTTCGGAACTTTTATTTCATCATTCTTCAATCGTTGATCCTTGTTCGAAATTCATCTAAATTTTTTATATGTTGTTAATACATCGGGGCATAGCAACAGGAATAGGTCCTTCATGAAGCAATTTGGTTTTTATAGTCGATATTAATCAAGGAAAATTTCAATTCAGACTACATCAAAAAAGAGGAGCAAATATGAATTTGTTAAAACATTAAGATTTATATTAAACAATTACAAAAATTTCTAGGTGTCCCAAAACGAAAACAAGAGATTTTTGACAAAGTAATTGAAAAGGTGAAGTAATTAATTATTTTGGATCTTTAAATTGTACTTTGCGGCAACCTTATTAAATATTTCTAACTTGTCATTATTCTTCAGGTCATTATACATATACCCGATTTTTTTTGCTGCGTCTGCACGATAGGGCGAATTCTGTGCGGAATAGATAGTATAGGCATGTATTAAATTAGCCAGACCCTCTTCCTGCATATTATTAGTGTATAAGATCAATCCCAATCCGTAATACCCTTCAGGGTCATCTTTATAAATAGATATGAATTTGTTATAGTAAACAATAGCTTCTTCGAATTCTTTTTTGAGATTGTAGGTAACAGCAATATTCATCAAAGGCATTCTTCCTTCAGGGTTAATTTCCAAGGATTTTTTATATGCTTCAATAGCCTTTTCATATTGATTCGACTTTCTGTAACAAACACCTAAATTATCCCAGGAAAAGGCAAAATTAGGGTCAATTTCAATTGCCTTTTTAAATTTTAGGATCGCAGTTTCATAATCTCCGCTTTCCATATAATCCATACCGTCATCATAGGCCAATTGCGCCAAAACATTTTGAGAGGTCGAATGCTCAAATTCTTCGCTTTCCGTAAATGACAACTGCTTTAAAGCGTCACAATTTTCCACCAAATAACTCTCTATCATTTTATAGGCAGAAGCTTCTAATTGGATCTCGGAAACATCGCCTTCACTGGAAGTTACTTCCGTTCTTAGATTTTCGACTACAGATGCCGCAATGCAATTTTTAATTGCGTTATTTTTAGTGTTGTTCTCAGTGTTTATTTTTGATATACACTCACAAGCATCAATTGATATGTTTTCCACAATATCATCCTGACCCTCTTGACTAAAGCCATTATATATTGTAAAAAATACTATATAAATTATTATTTTTTTCATTTATCTAAATTTAAATTCCGGTACTCCCGAATCCTCCATCTCCTCTAGAAGTTTCATTTAAAACGTTCACTTCCTCCCATTTAGTATGTTCAAACCTGGCAATTACCATTTGCGCTACTCTATCTCCATCTTTTATTGCAAATTCATCATTGGATAAATTCACCAAAATAACCCCTATTTCACCTCTGTAATCAGCGTCAATTGTGCCGGGAGCATTCAAAACTGTTATACCATGCTTTGCCGCCAAGCCACTTCTTGGTCTTATTTGTGCTTCATAACCCATTGGAAGTGCTATGTATAATCCTGTTTTTATAATTGCTCTTTCTAAAGGTTTCAATATTACCAATTCTGAAAGATTAGCTCGTAAATCCATACCGGCAGAGGCCATTGTCTCATAACTCGGTGTTTGATGCTTTGATTTATTAATTATCTTAACTACCATTTTCTATAAATTGTTGTATTTCCTTTTTTTCATTCCATGCCGCAAATCCTATAAATGTAATTACTAGAAGTGTAGAAATAAATAAGTTACCCCTAAAAAACACAAAGGACAAATAAGCGAAGCCTGTTGAAAGAATTAAATATATAAATAAATTTTTTATTCTATACGGAATCATATAATATTTTTTACCAAAATAATAGGAAATAATTACCATAACCGAATAGGTAATTAATGTTGCCCAGGCAGAAGCCATATAACCAATTTTAGGTAAGAAAACTACATTAAAAACAATGGTGATAGCAGCACCAAATAATGAAATATACATGCCATATTTAGTTTTATCGGTTAGTTTATACCACACCGCTAAATTTACATAAATGCCTAAAAATAAATTTGCTAACAATATGACCGGAACGATCTTCAGCCCCTGAAAATATTCTTCTTTTCCTAATAGCAGATTTGCAAATCCATCAATATAAGCTATTATAACCAGTAGAATGATCGCTCCAATAATAGTAAACCAATTTAATATTTTCGCATATACCTTTTTAGCATTCTTTTCTTTGGCCTGATTGAAAAAAAATGGTTCAGCCCCAAGTCTGAAAGCCATAATGTAAAGTGTCATAAATACACCCAATTTATAACAGGCGGCATATATTCCCATAGTTTCTTTTCCCAAATATTTGGTCATTAAAAGCTTGTCTAAATTTTCATTCGTAATAAATGCAACCCCTGCAATCATCAAGGGTAAGCCGTAATATAACATCTTTATCAGCAGCTTCTTGTCAAAGGTGAATTGAAACTTAAACAAAACAGGCGACAGAATAATGAAAGTAGAGACACTGGCTATTAAATTCGCAATGAAAATATATACTACCAGGGCATGTTCATAAAAATGATCATTAATAAATTGAGGTACATAATTTCCATTTTTTATGGCATAAGGAATGTAAAGCAAAAAATACAAATTTATGGATGCGTATATCACAATATTCAAAACTTTATAAGCAGCAAATTTTATCGGACGATTAGTAACTCTTAGGTAGGCGAATGGCACTACTACCAGTGTGTCAAAAGTTGTTACTAAAATTAAGATCTGGAAATATAAAGGTTCGGCAAATCCAAAATAAGTGGACAGATCTTCACTGTATAATAACATTAAAAATAAGAATAAAAGTGTGGTAATGAGCAAACTAATAAAAGTAGTAGAGATTACTTTACCCTTATTTTTCTCTTTTGTGAAAAATCTAAAAAATGCTGTTTCCATTCCATAGGTCAAAATGGCATTAAAGTATGCGGCATAGACAAAATAGATAGTGTTCTCTGCATATTTGTTCGACTGTAAAGTACTGGTATGTAATTTGACTAGCAGAATATTAATTGCTCTGGGTAGAACGGCTGCAATTCCGTAAATTATGGCGTCTTTAAAAAACCGATTTAAGGTACTCAATCTTATCTATTTGATGTATTAACGAACAAAAATAGAGTTTATGCTATACAAACACATGAAAGATCGATTTTTTTTTCAAAGCCTTGTAACCTGAGTTCGATTATTAATAATCGAGCTCGGTCCATCAATGAGCAAGCTCATATTATCTATTTCGATAACTGGGATTTTTAGTTATATGATAGATCATGAGTAATCAATTGTTGGTGAAAAACACCAACAATGGCTAAAAAAAATATTGAACAAGGAACATCGATTTTTGATTTCAGATCTTTTTTAATTCTTCAATCGATGTTCCTTGTTCGAAATTCATTATCAGTCATTAATCCATAGCCATCAGAACATTAACAGCAGGAAACCTGGTAGTTTTTAAAGTTGAAATAAATTACACTACTCCTTGTGCAAGCATGGCATCTGCTACTTTAACAAATCCAGCAATATTGGCACCTCTAACGTAGTCTATATATCCATCTTCATCTTTACCGTATTGAATACATGAATTATGAATATCACTCATAATTTGTTTTAATTTATTATCCACTTCTTCACGGGTCCAATTCATTCGCAATGAATTTTGGCTCATCTCCAAACCAGAAGTAGCAACACCTCCTGCATTCGAAGCTTTACCTGGCGCAAAAAGAATTTTTGCTTTATGGAAATCTGATATGGCCTGATGTGTTGACGGCATATTTGCTCCTTCACTAACGCAGATACATCCATGTGCCAGTAATGTCTTTGCATCTTCACTATCCAATTCATTTTGTGTTGCACATGGCAGAGCAACATCACATTTTTCGTTCCAAGGCGTCTTTCCTTCTACAAACTTCGCTGAAGGATACTTTTTAATATATTCTTTTATTCTGCCTCGTTTTATATTTTTCAGATCCATGACAAAATCCAATTTCTCTGCATCAATTCCATCAGCATCAAAAATATATCCGGAAGAATCAGACATGGTCACTACTTTTGCACCAAGCTGAGTAGCTTTTTCGGTAGCGTATTGTGCCACATTACCAGATCCGGATACTAAAACAGTCTTACCATTAATACTATCATCTCTGGTATTCAACATGCTTTCAGCAAAATAAACTGTTCCGTAACCTGTTGCTTCAGGTCTAATTAAAGATCCTCCCCAACTCATTCCTTTACCGGTTAAAACACCGGTAAATTCATTTCTTAATTTTTTATAGGCTCCGTATAAAAATCCTATTTCTCTTCCACCTACTCCAATATCTCCTGCCGGTATGTCCGTATTAGGTCCAATATGTCGATATAATTCGGCCATAAAGCTCTGGCAAAAACGCATAATTTCGTTGTCGGATTTTCCTTTAGGATCAAAATCTGCTCCACCTTTACCACCACCCATTGGTAATGTGGTTAAACTATTTTTAAATACTTGTTCAAAAGCTAAAAATTTTAATATACTCATATTTACCGTTGGATGAAAGCGCAGACCACCTTTATAGGGCCCAATTGCAGAATTCATTTGAATTCTATACCCTCGATTTACTCTGATCTCCCCTGTATCATCTATCCAAGGCACTCTAAATGTTATTGCACGCTCTGGCTCAACCATTCTTAGCAACACATTTTTACCGTAATAAATATCTTTAGTTATTATATAAGGAATAACTGTTTCGGCTACTTCCTGAACAGCTTGTAAGAATTCTGTCTCATGACCGTTCCTTACTTTTACCTCTTCCATAAAACCCTCAATAATTGATTTCATAATTTTTGGTGTGTTAAATTATTAATTTAAAATTTTATCGTACAAAAATAAAGAATTTATTAATAATTCTATAAATATTCAGGATTTATATTTTTCTTTTTAGCAAAGTTAATTTACCAAAATAAGAAGATTAATTAACTCAATTTTATTTTAAAAAATACGTAAATTTGCGCTTTAAATTTTGATTACATATGAAGGATAAAATAAATGAATTGCTTGAAAAAGTTAATCAATTTGAAACAAAATCAGCGGAAGAAGTTGAGGCTTTTAGAATTAAATACCTGGGAAGCAAAGGGCTCATGAAGCAACTTTTTGCAGATTTTAAAGATACCGATCCTTCTTTTAAAAAAGAAATAGGTCAGGCTTTGAATGGCTTGCGTATGGCTGCCACGGAGAAAATAAACTCCTTAAGATCTACTTTAGAGGAAAAAGGAAGTGCAACTGCTACCATTGACGATTTGACCCGTCCGGCTACACCTATTGAGTTGGGATCACGTCATCCAATATCGATCGTAAAGAACAAAATTATTGATGTGTTTTCCAGAATAGGTTTTACGGTCTCAGAAGGCCCTGAAATTGAAGATGATTGGCACAATTTTACCGCTCTTAATTTACCTGAATATCACCCAGCCAGAGATATGCAGGACACATTTTTTATAGAAAAAAATCCGGATGTCTTACTGCGTACGCATACTTCCTCTGTACAGGTAAGATACATGGAAAATAACAAGCCTCCTATTAGAACAATTTCACCGGGAAGGGTATTTAGAAATGAAGATATTTCCGCGAGATCGCATTGTATTTTCCACCAGGTTGAGGGATTATATATCGATACAGATGTTTCCTTTGCAGATCTAAAACAGACCCTGATATACTTCACAAAAGAAATGTTTGGAAAGTCTAAGATCAGACTGCGTCCGTCCTATTTTCCATTTACGGAACCCAGTGCAGAGGTTGATATTTATTGGGGATTAGAAACAGAAGTAGATTATAAAATAACGAAAGGAACAGGTTGGTTAGAAATTATGGGTTGTGGAATGGTAGATCCAAATGTTCTAAGGAACACCAAAATAGATCCTGAAAAGTACAGTGGTTTTGCCTTTGGAATGGGCATTGAAAGAATAGCCATGCTCTTGTACCAAATTCCAGATATTAGAATGTTCTATGAAAATGATGTTCGCTTTTTGGATCAATTCAAATCGGTTATTTAATATTTTCCAATGAAGAACCTGAAGGAATATCTTTTAGCATTGGATTTTCATTGTATTAAGTTAAAAAAGACCGTAACCAATCACTTTGAATTAAAAGTAAAAATAAATAATGTAAAAGGTCGGTTTATCCTGGATACAGGCGCATCAAATTCCTGTGTTGGATTTGATCAGGTTGAACTCTTTAATTTAGACACTCAAGAATCAGAACATAAGGCGAGTGGTGCCGGTACCACAGAAATCGAAACCAAAATCTCAAGAAAGAACAATCTAAAAATTGGTGGATATCAATTAAAGAAAACTTCCTTAATTTTGATCGATTTGATGCACATTAACAATGCATTGGCAAAGCAAAATGCAAAACCCATACAAGGAATTATTGGGGCGGATATCTTGCACAGAGCAGAGGCTATAATTGACTACAAAAAAAAATATTTATTTTTGAAATCTAAATAATTACTACATCCATGGGGAAATCTGATAATAGATATAATTTACGTGGCGTTTCTGCCCAAAAGGAGGATGTTCACAAGGCCATAAAAAAAATTGACAAAGGATTATTTCCAAGATCGTTTTGCAAAATTATTCCCGATCACCTCACAAATGATGAAGATTATTGTATTATAATGCACGCTGATGGGGCTGGAACTAAGTCCTCTTTGGCATATATGTATTGGAAGGAAACAGGAGACCTGTCCGTTTGGAAGGGAATTGCTCAGGATGCCCTGATCATGAATATTGACGATCTTTTATGTGTTGGTGCCACTGATAATATTTTGCTATCATCAACTATAGGAAGAAATAAGAACTTAATTACAGGAGAAGTGCTTTCGGCCATAATAAATGGAAGTGAAGAGTTATTGCAAGATCTGAATGATTTTGGGGTTTCTATTCATTCAACAGGAGGAGAAACCGCCGATGTTGGCGATTTGGTTAGAACCATCATCGTGGATTCAACCGTAACCGCTAGAATGAAACGAAGTGATGTTATAGACAATGCAAATATTCAGGCCGGTGATGTAATAGTTGGTTTAGAGTCTTTTGGGCAGGCAACTTATGAGAATGAATATAACGGAGGTATGGGAAGCAATGGACTAACAAGTGCCAGACATGATGTTTTCGGAAAATACTTGGCCAAAAAATACCCGGAAAGTTTTGATCCATCAGTTCCTGAAGAACTGGTTTATTCTGGAAATATGAAACTTACCGAAGCCGTTAAGAACGTTTCTTTAGACGCCGGTAAATTGGTTCTCTCACCAACTCGCACCTATGCACCAATTATAAAAAAAATCCTGAAAAACTTTAGAAAAGAGGTACATGGAATGGTTCATTGTAGTGGAGGTGCTCAAACTAAAATCCTACATTTCGTTGACAACTTACATATCATTAAAGATAATCTCTTCGACGTCCCGCCACTGTTCCGTTTAATTCAGGAACAATCAGGAACGGATTGGAAAGAAATGTATCAGGTTTTCAATTGTGGCCACAGAATGGAATTGTATGTGCCTCAGGAAATTGCTGAAGAGATTATCAGCATTTCAAAATCCTTTGATGTTAATGCACAAATTGTAGGCAGAGTGGAATCCTTCTCTGGAAAAAAATTGACTATTAATAGCAAATTTGGTGAATTCATCTATTAACTGCTATCATTTATTGATAACTACAAAATTTTAAACAAATGAAAAAGTTTATTCAACTTTTATCTCTCTCACTTTTGTTTCAAACCACTGTTTTCAGTCAATCTTGTATAATTTCGAGAAGTTTTGAGGGGCATACAGAATCTATCTACGGAATTGCTCAATCGCCTAATGGTAAATATTTTCTCTCAGGTGGTGATGACGATATGGCCATTCTATGGGATGAAAATGGAAATATTATTTTTGCAATTAATGCTCATGAAAGAAGTGTAAATGATGTGGCTTTTTCTCCTGATAATCAAAATTTTATTACCGCCGGAAGTGATGAAACTTTCATTATTTGGGCTATGGATGGTACAAAAATAAAAACTGTCAAAGCAGATAAAGTTTATGTAAAAACTATAATTTACTCAAATGACGGTAAGTATATTTTAAGTGGCGGTGGTGATAATATTGCCAAACTATGGACTTCCGATGGCGAGTTAATTAGAGAATTTAAAGGACATTCCTGCACTATTTATCAAGCTTCATTTTCACCCGATAACAAATCAATTGTACTTGCAAGCTGTGACAATACTGCATCAGTTTGGGACATCAATGGAGAGGAAAAATTTGTAATAGACTATCACACGAGTGGAGTGAGTGCGGCAAGTTTTTCGCCCGACGGCAAGAGTATTTTAACAGGTAGTTTTGATAAAAATGCTGCTCTTTGGAATTTAAACGGAGAACTACTGACCATATTTAAAGGTCATTTAGATGAGATTAATCAAGCTGAATTTTCAACAAATGGGCAATATATTTTGACCGCAAGTGAAGATGGAACAGCTAAATTATGGAATGTAGATGGTTCACTTATTAAGACTTTTGGAGCAAGTAATCGGGTGGAATATACAAGTGCCACTTTTTCACAGGACGGGGTATTCGCAATTGTTTCATCGGAAAATAATACCATCGATTTTTGGCTTTTACCAAAGAAATAGAACTTCCAATTTAGTATAAAATGTACAAATAGTTGATAGGCTGGAATCCTCTTCAACAAAAATTACTTAAAAACTTATCATATAACTAAAAATCACAATTATCAAAATAGATAATATGAGCTTGCTCATTGATGGACTGAGTTCGATTATCAATAATTATATGTTAACCTCTATCTATTATTTGTAACAATAGTTATATATAAACGACGTATTGTAAAAACAAACCTTAATGATCTCCAACTTTATTAATCTTGAATGGAAACAGTTTTTTCGTTCTACTTATTGGCAAAAAAGTGTTGCCCTAAATTTATTATTAGCTTTTTTTGGGTTATTTCTTATAGCAATGTTCTTAATAATGGGTATTGCCCTATATCCAATACTAAAAGAAGAATTTCCTAATTCAGACCCCTTTATAATGGTAAATAACATGCTGTTTTATTGGTTTTTAACAGACTTGCTAATTCGATTTTTCTTTCAAAAATTACCTGTAATGACCGTCAAGCCATTACTGACATTACCTATAAAAAAAAGCAAAATAGTTAATTATGTTTTAGGCAAATCAATTATTTCCTTTTTTAATTTTCTACTAATGTTTGCAATAGTTCCATTTGGAATTATGTTATTAATAAATGGTTATGATTCAACAATTGTACTATTTTGGATTTTTGTTCTAATCAATACTACATTAATCATTAATTTTTTAAATTTTTTAATTGAAAATCTTGCATCCAAAACCGAGCTCTCTTTTTTACCTATAATTGCTCTTACCGGGATATTATATGCCCTCAATTATTTCGACATCATCTCATTTACCACATTATTGTCAAATGGTATTATGGCTGTTGCCAATTACCCAATTATGATTTTCATTCCGATGACAATTTTGGCAGGAGTCTATTTTTATAATTTTAAGATCTTAAAAAATAAATTATATATTGATAATTCATTAAAGTCAAAAACACAGGAGGCCAAAACAACTAATTTGGCCTGGACTCAAAAATTTGGTGATATTTCCCCATTTATGCAATTGGATCTAAAACTTTTATTGCGAAATAAAAGACCGAGATCATCCATTTTTATATTGATAATTGGATTATTATATGGATTGTTTTTTTATCCAAATCCATTATATCAAGATAAAGTTTGGTTGTTTGTTTTTGTCGGAACTTTTGTTACCGGAATCTTCTTAATTAATTTCGGACAATTTATTCCGGCTTGGGATAGTGGATATTATAAAATGCTGATGAGCCAGAATATTAAATATGAACAATATTTAAAATCAAAATTCACCTTGATGTCCGCAAGTGTTGTCATTATGTTTCTACTGAGTATTCCCTACGTTTATTTTGGCTGGAATATTCTATTGGCGCATTTTGCAGCTGCAATTTATAATATAGGAGTCAATTCGCATGTTATCCTGTTTGCCGGGGCTTACAACCGTAAAAAAATAAATTTAGATCAGCGGGCGGTATTTAATTACCAAGGTACGGGGGCTGTGCAATGGTTAGTCGGTTTACCTCTATTGCTCGTCCCAATTCTTATTTTCTTGCCTTTTTACTATTTTATTAGTTTTGAAAGTGGTCTTTTGGCTTTGATAGTTCTGGGTCTTATAGGTATCGTCCTTCATCAAAGGACAATGAGTTTAATAAAAAAAAAATACTTAGAATATAAATACGAAATGATTAACGCTTTTAGTCAAGAAAATTAATACCTGCAATTTATGATACAAACTACAGATCTTTCCAAAAACTATGGTGATGCAACCGTATTAAAAATTGAGGAACTGACAATTTCCAAAGGTCAAACTTTTGGTTTGGTTGGAAATAATGGCGCCGGAAAAACAACTTTTTTCAATTTATTACTGGACCTGATACAACCTACAACCGGTCAAATTACATCCAATGAAATAAAGGTAAATAAAAGCGAGGACTGGAAACCTTTTACCTCAGCATTTATTGATGAAAGCTTCTTAATTGGTTACCTTACTCCCGAAGAATATTTCTACTTCATTGGTGATCTGCGAGGGAGAAACAAGGCTGACATTGATACTTTTTTGGAAGAATTTGAAGAAATATTTAATGGCGAAATTTTAAATAAAAAGAAATATTTAAGAGATCTATCCAAAGGGAATCAAAAAAAAGTTGGCATCGTAGCTGCTCTGATTGGAAATCCTGAGATCATAATCTTAGACGAACCTTTCGCAAATTTAGACCCTACAACACAAATTCGATTAAAGAAAATGCTCAGATCTTTATCAGAAAATAAAGAAGTTACCGTCTTAATTTCCAGTCACGATTTGAATCATATTACCGAAGTTTGTGAACGTATTGTTGTCCTGGACAAGGGCATAATAGTTAAGGATATTAGTACTTCCTCAGAAACTTTGAAAGAATTAGAGAGCTATTTTGCAGTTTAGCACGAATTATTAATACGGTTTCGTCATGATTAATCCAGGTTAATTATTATAATTTTTCATTTTATTTGTACTTTTACGGACCACTCAACAATATTCATTTTTATTAGTAGTTTTAAAGGCAGCAAAAGATTATTTTGAAAAATACTTTCTACAACATATTGTTTTTTTTCGTGGTGATGATGGTGCTAAGTTGTTCAACAAAAAAAAACACTTTTGCAAATAGAAGCGCACACAGCATTACGGCTAAGTACAACATTCTATATAACGGAAATATCGCCTTTGATCAGGCTAAGAAACAGCTGGATGACTCTTATGAGGATAACTTTTGGGAACGACTTCCAATAGAACCGTTAAAGACTGATGAGGAAATTATTTTAATGCCCGGGCAATCACAAGCCGAACCCGATGAAAAACAAGGATTTGAAAAAGCAGAAGAGAAAGCAGTAAAGGCTATTCAAAAACACTCCATGGTAATTGATGGGTTTGAAAAGAACTCACAAATTGATGAGGCCTATTTTTTATTAGGTAAATCACGTTATTATTTGCAAAGATTTATTCCTGCGCTTGAGGCCTTTAGTTTTGGTTTAGAAAAATATCCTAACGCTAATTTGTATGAGGAAACAAAAATATGGAAGGCAAAAACGCACATTCGATTACAGCACGATAACCTGGCGATTGAAACTCTGCAAATAGTTTTACATAGCGCCTTTCTATCTGAAGAAATGTATGAACAGGCTCACACTACAATGGCCATGATTTATACACAATTAGATAGCACCCATTTAGTCATCGATCATTTAAAAAAATCCACAACTTACATAACTGACCTAAGCCAGAGTGCCAGAAATTTATTCATCCTGGGGCAAATATATAGGGAAGAAAATAAAATTGATTCCTCAAATATGGTATTTGAGAATTTGTCTTATATGAAAGATATCCCTCGAAAATACAAGGTCCACGCAACTATAGAACGCGCCAAGAATTATTCTGAGGCCGACAGTATAAGTGTCGTTGTTTATGCGCTTCACGACCTAATGGAAGACAGAGACAATAGACCCTATTTGGATGAATTATATTACCAGGCTGCCTATATTGCTCAGGAACAGGGATATATAAACAACGCCTACGATTACTATAAAAGATCTGTTGCTCATAATAAAAGCAAACCTTATCAAAAGGGTCTATCCTATGAAAAATTGGGCGATCTGTATTTTGATGACACACAATTTGAAATAGCAGAGGCCTATTATGACAGCGTTTTAAGGGTAACTAAAAATCAAAACACAAAAAGAATTAGAAGGCTGGTTCGAAAAAAGGAAAGTTTGAAAGATGTGATTTATTATGAAAATATAGCGAAAGTTAATGACAGCATATTACAACTTTCCAACATGACACCTGAAGCGCAAGAAGTTTATTTTCAAGAATTCATCGACGCTTTAAAAATACGAGATGAAGAAGAGAAAAAGCGAATAGAATTGGAGCAACGGCTTGCCACTACAGGAAATAATGAATTCAATGATTCAGGATCTTTTAATCCTGTTAATACCGGGAATTTTTATTTTTACAATATTCAAACTGTTGGAAGAGGAGTACAAGAGTTCAAAAGAAAATATGGCAACAGGCCTTTGGTTGAAAATTGGATAATATTAGGCAATATTGGTATAGCAAAAGCACTCTTAAAAGACCGAAATGTAAGCGTAGAAGAAGATAATAGCCTTAAATATGAAGTCAGTTTTTATATTGATCAGATTCCAACAAGTGAGGTTATTTTGGACAGTCTAATGAGTATTAGGAATGATGCCTATTATAATTTAGGGTTAATTTATAAAGAACAGTTTAAAGAGTATGAGCTGGCCGCCAATAATTTTGAGGACTTTTTAAAAAATGATCCGATAGATAAATTAATTCTACCGGCAAAATATCATCTTTATAAATGTTACGAGTATTTTAATGTGGAACAAAGCAATAAATACAGGGATGAAATCGTTAAAGAATACCCGGATTCTCGTTATTCAGAAATAATTCTTAACCCGAAAAAAGTTTTAGTTTCTTCCAATAATGAAGATAGCCCGGAGAATATTTATAAAAATGCCTATGTTTGTTATGAAGAAGAAGATTATGAATATGCTTTAGAAAGTATTGATGAGGCAATAGACAACATTAAGGGTACTGAAATTGAACCAAAATTCGAATTGTTAAGGGCGTATATATTGTTCAGGATAGAAGGAGAAGAGGTTTTTATAGAAAAATTGAATGGATTAATAATTGATTACCCCGCTACTGAAGAAAGCAAACATG
>DAOUPU010000165.1 GCA_030625995.1 Flavobacteriaceae bacterium | reverse complement strand
TCTGCTCCTTTTTAAATGCTATTTTATGCTCATTGAACCATTCCCGATTATTATTTTCCTTTAGAACTTCTAAAAAATCTAAAGTTGATTTTTGAATTTTCATTTTTAATCCTTTTCTATGTATCTTTCTTCTTGTTCTCGTGGATATCGCAGATTCCTCTGATAATGTATATATAAATTGACTTTTTCGGTCAACCTATATCAGAGACGGACATACATCAGTCTTCAGTCTTCAGTCTCCAGTCTTCAGTCTTCAGTCTCCAGTCTCCAGTCTTCAGTCTTCAGTCTCCAGCCTTTTGTCTTTTCTCATTTCTCTTTTATCTTTTATCTTTTCTCTTTTATCTTTTATCTTTTATCTCTTCTCTTCCTAAAGCACATTATCCATAATTTCCTGAACAACTTCAGGATTTAATAATGTAGAGGTATCTCCCAAATTACTGGTATCATTGCACGCAATTTTACGCAATATTCTACGCATGATCTTTCCACTCCTGGTTTTTGGTAAACCACTGGTAAACTGTATTTTATCAAGCTTGGCAATTGGCCCAATATGTTCCGTAATTATTTGATTAATTTCTTTCCTTAAATTATCATGAACTCTTGATTCGCCTGCCTCTTTCAAAATTACATATCCATACAAGGCATTTCCTTTAATATCATGTGGAAAACCAACGATTGCAGATTCAGCAACAGCCGGGTGTTCATTAACAGCGTCTTCGATAGGTGCGGTACCTAAATTGTGACCAGATACAATAATTACATCATCCACCCTACCGGTAATTCTATAATAGCCTACTTCATCTCTCAGTGCCCCATCTCCTGTAAAATATTGATTCTCATATGCCGAGAAATAAGTTTCTCTGTAACGTTCGTGATTTCCCCAAATCGTTCTGGCAATAGAAGGCCATGGAAATTTAATACACAATCGGCCATCCACTTGATTTTCTTTTATTTCCACACCATTTTCATCTAATAAAACAGGTTGAATTCCGGGTAATGGCAATGTTGCGTAGGTTGGCTTTGTCGGCGTAGCAAATGGGATTGGAGAGATCATAATACCCCCTGTTTCTGTTTGCCACCAAGTATCTACAATTGGACTTTTTTTCTTCCCTATATTATCATTGTACCAATGCCAGGCTTCTTCATTAATAGGTTCACCAACGGACCCAAGTACCTTTAAAGATGAGAGGTCATAATTTTCAACAAACTCCAACTTTTCTTTTGCTAAGGCCCTAATAGCTGTCGGAGCTGTATAAAATTGGGTAACCTTATGTTTTTCAACTATTTCCCAAAATCTTCCAAAGTCCGGATAATTAGGTACCCCCTCAAACATAACGCTAGTTGCTCCATTGGCCAATGGTCCGTAAACAATATAACTATGGCCGGTAATCCAACCTATATCAGCGGTACACCAATAAATATCATTCTCTCTATACTGAAATACATTCTTAAATGTATATGCAGAATAGATCATGTATCCTGCCGTAGTATGCACCATCCCCTTTGGTTTTCCGGTAGAGCCTGATGTGTATAAAATAAAAAGTGGATCTTCCGCATCCATTATTTCGGGTTCGCATTCAGAGTCGGCATTTTCTAACAATGGTTCCAACCATTTATCCCTACCCTCTTTCATAAAGATTTCAGAATTAATTCTTTTAACTACCAAGGAAGTCTCAATCGAAGGGCATCTTTCCAGAGCCTCATCAACAATACCTTTCAAATCAATTGTTTTAGATCCACGGTAAGAGCCGTCAGATGTAATTACCATTTTACAGTCGCTGTCATTTATTCTTGTGGACAACGCCGTGGAAGAAAAGCCTGCAAATACTACAGAATGAATTGCTCCAATTCTCGCGCAAGCCAAAACAGAAACTGCCAATTCCGGGATCATGGGTAAGTAGATACAAACTCTATCTCCTTTTTTAATTCCTTCATCCTTAAGTACATTAGAAAATTTATTTACACGATGATATAGCTGCATATAAGTAATATGCTCTGCTTTGTCTTTATGTGAATTGGGCTCAAATAATATTGCTGTTTTATCACCGCGAATCCTAAGATGTCTATCAATACAGTTTTCTGTTATATTCAACTTAGCACCCTCAAACCATTTTATCTCGGGTTTTGTAAAATCCCAGCTAAGAACCTTATCCCATCTTTTGCGCCAAATAAAATGCTCCTCAGCAACTTCCTCCCAAAAATTTTCAGGATTTCTAACTGATTTTCTATAAATTTGATAATACTCTTCTAAATTCTTTATGTGGTAATTACTCATTTCTAATGAATTTTAATGATAAAACAAAAATATGTTGATGTTCAAAATTTGATTCTAAAGTAATAAATACAACGAATTCCAGGCTATTTTTTCTACGGTTAACTTAAAATTATCGACGAACAAAAATATTACAGAAATTAATGATGAGTTGCTCCTCCGGCTCCGGAGGGAACTCTAATATCTTCTACTATATCCTGAACTTCTTGTGGTGGTGCAGGAGTAATTCCAGATATCACCAAGGACACTATGAAATTGATGGCCATTGCAACAGTTCCAAATCCTTCGGGAGAAATACCAAACCACCAATCTTCTTTGAGGCCGGCAACTGAATCTCTTCCTCCGTCAAAAATTCCAAATTTAAATTTTAATATATAGTAGGACATAAACAAAAGTCCAATGACCATTCCTGCAATAGCCCCTTCCTTATTCATTCTTTTATAAAAAATACCCAACACTATTGCCGGGAAAAATGAAGCTGCAGCCAACCCAAATGCCAATGCCACAACTGCCGCGACAAATCCAGGCGGGTTAATTCCAAACCAACCGGCAACCATTACTGCGGCAATTGCACTCAATCGAGCCGCAACCAATTCACCTTTTTCCGTAATATTTGGTTTAACCATCTTCTTTATCAGATCATGCGATATTGACGAGGCTATAACCAGAAGTAAACCTGCAGCCGTTGACAGGGCAGCCGCCAGACCACCAGCACCAACCAAGGCAATGACCCAGTTTGGTAATTTTGCAATTTCTGGATTTGCCAGGACAATAATATCTCGATCTATGGTTAATTCATTAATTTCCGGATTAGCCTGATATTGTACAATGCCATCCCCATTTTTATCTTCAAATTTCAATAAACCTGTTGTTTCCCAATTACTAAACCATTCCGGTAATTCATCATATTTCTGTTCACTGACCGTTTCAATTAAATTGGTTCTTGCAAATACCGCAACCGCCGGAACTGTTGTATATAAAATGGCAATAAATAATAATGCCCAACCTGCAGAAATACGTGCATCTTTAACTTTCGGAACAGTAAAAAATCGTACGATCACATGAGGTAATCCCGCTGTTCCAACCATAAGAGCTAATGTAATTGCAAATATATCCGTCATCGATTTGCTCCCTGAGGTATATTCAGCAAAACCGAGCTCTTTTTGGAGTCCATCCAGCTTATCCAACAGGTATACACCATCCGGGCCTGTATCTCCGAATCCTAGTTGTGGGATCGGATTACCTGTCATTTGTATGGAAATAAAAATTGCCGGAACCATGAATGCAAATATCAAAACACAATATTGTGCAACCTGGGTATAAGTAATTCCTTTCATTCCACCCAGTACGGCATAGAATAATACTATGGTCATTCCAATATAGACACCTGTATCAATATCTACTTCTAAATATCTGGAAAAGACAATCCCAACACCCCTCATTTGACCGGCTACATATGTAAATGACACCATCAATGCAGCTATAATCGCAACAAAACGGGCCACATTAGAATAATATCTGTCACCAATAAAATCCGGTACTGTAAATTTCCCGAATTTTCTTAGGTAGGGCGCCAACAATAATGCCAGCAGAACATAACCCCCGGTCCATCCTAACAAATAGACTGAACCGTCATATCCCGTGAAAGAAACAATTCCCGCCAAGGATATGAATGAAGCCGCAGACATCCAGTCCGCTGCAGTGGCCATACCATTAATTACAGGATGAACACCTCCACCAGCTATATAAAACTCTTTTGATGATTCTGCCCTGGCCCAAATAGCAATTCCTATATAAATTGCAAAAGTTATTCCAACCAGAATCCATGTCCACATTAATATCCCCATACTTCTACTTAATTTTTATTTATTCGTTAACATTATATTTTTTATCCAACTTATTCATCCACCTGACATAAACAAAGATCAAAATGACGAATACGTACATGGCTCCCTGTTGAGCAAACCAAAAACCTAATTTAAAACCGCCCAGACGGACCGCATTCAATTGATCTACTAATAATATTCCAAAAACATAAGATACTACAAACCAAATAGTTAATAAAATCAGTAAATATCTGAGGTTCTCTTTCCAGTACTTTTTTAGATACTTTTTGTCAGCCATAACTTTGAATTTTGACCTCTAAAATAACTGTTTATTTCTAATAGGGAAGAAAATAATTTATCAATTAAAAAAGTTTGGTGACTTGAAAGGTTCAAAAAATAAGAATTTATTGTCTCACCAAAACAGCTTTCTGTCTTCCACTGACGGGAAAAGTATCAACTTGTAGGGTCACCTCTTCATTGACCATTTGATTTCTTATTGATGCTTATGGGAACTAATTTCTCGGCAATTATTTTAAATATTAATAGCAAATTACATTATTTTTGTGAAATGCAATTTAAACTTGAATCCGACTATACACCCGCAGGAGATCAACCTCAGGCAATTGATCAATTGGTCGATGGATTGAATGAAAATGAAAAATACCAGGTACTTCTCGGTGTCACCGGATCAGGAAAGACCTTTACAGCAGCCAATGTGGTTAACATTGTTCAAAAGCCAACTTTGGTCTTGGCGCACAACAAAACACTGGCCGCTCAATTATATTCAGAATTCAAACAATTTTTCCCAGATAATGCTGTGGAGTATTTTGTTTCTTATTATGACTATTACCAACCGGAGGCTTATCTTCCGGCTTCAGGTGTTTATATTGAAAAAGATCTATCCATAAATGAAGAAATAGAACGTTTGAGATTAAGTACGACCTCTTCCTTAATGTCTGGCCGAAGAGATGTTTTGGTTGTTGCCTCTGTCTCCTGCTTGTATGGAATTGGAAACCCTGATGAGTTCAAGAAAAATGTTATTGCGATTGAAACTGGCCAGGTAATTCCACGAACTAAATTTTTGCACCAATTGGTCACAAGTTTGTATTCAAGAACGGATGCCGAAGTAAAAAGCGGCACTTTCAAGGTAAAGGGAGATACTATTTCCATTTATCCTTCTTATGGTGAACATGGCTTTCGTATTCATTTCTTTGGAGATGAAATTGAAGAAATTGAGAGTTTTGATTTAGTGAATAACCAAACTATAGACAAATATCAAAGCCTCCAGATTTACCCTGCTAATTTATTTGTAACCTCACCCGATATATTACAAAATGCTATTCATCTCATACAAGATGACATGATGAAACAGGTAGATTACTTTAAAGAGATTGGAAAACATCTGGAAGCAAAAAGACTTAAAGAGCGCACAGAGTTCGATTTAGAAATGATGCGGGAATTAGGTTACTGTAGTGGTATTGAAAACTATTCTCGTTATTTAGATGGAAGAACTCCCGGTTCTCGTCCATTTTGTTTGTTAGATTATTTTCCAAATGATTATTTAATGATCGTTGACGAAAGTCATGTAACCATTCCTCAGGTTCACGCCATGTACGGTGGCGATCGCTCGAGAAAAGAAAATCTGGTAGAATATGGTTTTAGATTACCTTCCGCCATGGATAACCGACCTTTAAAATTTGAAGAATTTGAGGTAATACAGAATCAAGTTCTTT
>DAOUPU010000200.1 GCA_030625995.1 Flavobacteriaceae bacterium | reverse complement strand
GTAAGAATATATGTTGCTGAACAATCCGATGCATATCCATTTAGTTTAAATACCGCTTACGCCGATGAGGAGGGATTAAATCTGGGAACTACTACTTTCGGTATTTTAAAGAATGATTTTATTGGAAGTGATTATACAGAGATCCATCCCAACGGGCCAACCTCCAATCTCGTCTTTTCAATTACGGCAGACAATAATAACCTCTGGGTTGTGTACGGGGGTTATAATGCATCTTATGCTCCACTAACCAAGCGTCTGGGATATAGCCATTTTAATGGAGATCTCGAAGAAAATAAAAAATGGATTAATACACCATATAATAGTAATTTTCCGGCATTAGATTTGGTCCATGTGACAATGGATCCGGATATAGAAAATAAAGTTTATATAAGCTCTTGGAATAGTGGTATACTGATTGTGCAAGACGATGAACCGGTTGTTCTATGGAACGAGTCGAATAGTGATCTGGAGGATCTCTTTCCTGAAGGATCTCCTAATTCAAGCATCAGAATAAATGGATCGGCTTTTGACAATCAGGGTAATTTTTGGGTAACAAATTCCTGGGTAGATAATCGGCTCAAGAAACTTAACCAGAACGGAAGAGGGAGTAGTTTCAGCCTACACCCCTATTTTGATAATCCCGCATTTGGTCTGAACGAATTGGTTATTGACAGAGTTGGAAGTATCTGGATTGGATCTAGAAGAAATGGAGCCTTGGTTTTTAATAAAACAGGTAACCGAAGGAAAGCGTTGAAAACAGAAGTAACAAAGGGTTCTTTACCCGATTTAAATGTCAGAACTTTAGTAGTGGACAGAAATAATAGGATTTGGATAGGAACGCAAAAAGGATTGGTTGTTTTTTCAGATCCGGAAGGAATCTTTGATGATGAGATTTACGATGCTGAACCAGTGATTGTTGAGGATGATGGTGTTCCCAAGAAACTGCTTGGAGATCAGCCAATTAATTCAATTGCCATTGATGGTGCGGAAAATAAGTGGTTTGCAACGGATACGGGAGGAGTTTTAGGTACCAATCCCTCAGGCAGTGAAACACTTTTCAATTTTAATAAAGACAATTCACCTCTTCCCTCTAATCGAATTTTAAAAGTAAGGGTGGATAACAGTAACGGAAAGGTTTATTTTGCAACTGATAAAGGAATAGTAGCATTTAATAATAATGTTGCTCCGTTTGGTGAAACCTTAGAAGAGGTATATGCATACCCGAATCCCGTTACAAAAGAAAACGAAATAGTTACAATTGATGGAAGAAACGGGACACATTTACCCAGAGGGACAAATGTAAAAATACTGGATACGGCAGGAAGATTGGTTTATGAGACGAATGTAGAAATAGGACAGGAGATCAAAGGAGGTAAAGTAATTTGGAACAAGAAGAATCTATCGGGTCATCTAGTTGCCTCTGGCGTTTATATAGTATTATTGACGAGTCCGGATAAATCAGAATCAACCTCTACTAAAATAGCCATAATAAATTAGCATGCTTGTTAAAACAAAAGCAATAGTGTTAACGTCTTTGAAATATGGTGAATCAGACCTGATTGTAAAATGCTTTACCGAAGAAGGAGTAAAGAGCTATCTCCTCAAGAGAATATTAAAATCAAAGAATAAAAAGATTAATGTTGCTTATTTTCAACCTTTGACACAATTGAGGATAACAGCAAATCACAATAACAGAGGCACTTTAAACAGCATCAGAGAAGCACGAATAAACCATTTATATCAAACGATTCCATTCAATGTTTTTAAGCAGTCTATTGTTTTGTTCTTGGCTGAAACATTGACCTATTCTCTCTATGAAGAAGAAAAAAATCCTGGATTGTTTCAATATATTGAAACGGCCTTGATCTGGTTGGATACACACGAAAGAACATCTAATTTTCATATTCTTTTTCTATTAAATTTAACGAAATATTTAGGATTCTATCCTGAAACGGAAAACCTAAGCCATGCATATTTAGATCTAAGAGAGGGGGTTTTTACAAATAAAAGACCTTTGAATAACAGTGTTTCTGGAGAAAAATTAATTATGTTTAAATCATTAATCGGCATAAATTTTGATGTAGTTGGACAATTAGGATTAAACTCGAGATCCAGAAATATAATGTTGGATATTTTACTTGACTATTACGAATTGCATTTACCGGCATTTAAAGAACCGAAGTCATTAAATGTACTAAAGGAGGTTTTTAGATAATATGAGGTATATTTATTTAATTCTTTTTTTGTTTGTTTGGCAATTTAACTCTGCGCAGAATTGCATAATATTGGATAAGGACACCGAAGATCCGATCCAAAATGTTCAAATAGCAAATGAGGACAAAAGCAAGATTGCGATTTCTGATGAAAACGGAAAAGCGGATCTAGGAATTTTCACACAGATGGAATTGCTGACCTTTACTCATGTGAGCTATGTTGAATTTGAATTATTAAAAAAGCAGATTTATAAGAATAACGTCGTAATATTTTTACAATTTAATTCAGAGTTACTGAACGAAGTTTTTTTGTCAGCAAGTAAGGCTCAGGAAAAAAGAACAAGGATAGCAGAACAGATTGCTATAGTTTCCAATAAAGATATTCAGAATTCAACTTCTCAAACTACAGCAGATATCCTTGCCGAGGTGCCTGGGATCAAAATACAAAAAACACAATTTGGTGGTGGCAGCCCTGTAATCCGGGGGATGGAAGCGAACAGAATTTTATTGGTTGTTGATGGTGTTAGAATGAACAATGCAATCTACAGAAAGGGTCATCTTCAAAATTCTATTACCGTCTCTCCAAATCTCCTGGAACGAATAGAAGTAATTTTTGGACCATCTTCGGTAGTATACGGATCAGATGCATTGGGAGGAGTGATCCATTATTATACAAGAACACCAAAGATCAGCGAAAAAACAAATATTAACACAGAGTTTTTATCCAGAGTAAGCACTGTAAATGAAGAATTTACAATTCAAGCTGGGATTGAAGCCCAAATGAAAAATGTTGCAACATATACAAGTGTTTCGTTCAGTAGGTTTGGGGATCTAAAAATGGGAGAATTTCGACCTCATGGATTCCGGGAATGGGGTAAACAATATGAATATTCAAACAATACAAACAACTTTTACAACCCAACTCCAGTGGATAATACCAATCCTGATAAGCAAAGAAATGTTGGATTTAGTCAAATTGATTTTCTTCAAAAAGTTTTGATACCGTTTGATGAAAAAAACAACGTGATCTTCAACTTGCAATATAGCACCTCCTCCGATATGGGAAGATTTGATAAATTAACGGAAAGATCAGATGATGAACTAAAATATGCAAATTGGCATTATGGGCCCCAGAAGAGGTTTTTGTTCTCTACGCAATTCAATTTGGACATGGATAAAAAAGGCATGAACGAAGGTGTGTTAACAATGGCTTACCAAAATATTCAGGAATCTAGAATACAAAGGAAATATGATAGTTTTGACAGAACTTCCCGATTTGAAGATGTCAACGTATACAGTATAAACGGCGATTTCACAACGAACTTTACTATGTTAAAAGATAAGAATTTTGGCTATGGGTTTGAAATAGCCTATAATGATGTGAGATCAACTTCAAAAGGAGAAGTGTTAGAGGTGAATAATAACGAGATTGTAGGAATTTCAGATACCTATAGGGTACAAACCCGATATCCTGATGGAGGGAGTAGCTATTTGAGTTCTGCCATATATGCGGACTATCGCCAGGATATTAAAAAAAGATCAACACTGAATACAGGAATTCGATTGACAAATAGTAATCTTCACGCCTCATGGATCGATTCAACCTACATTAGTCTACCAGATGACGATATTGATCTTAGAAATACTGCTGTAACAATAACAGTTGGTTATGTTTTTAATCCGAACCAAAATTGGCAAATCAACGGTGTTCTCTCTTCTGGATTCCGATCGCCAAACATTGATGATATAGGAAAAATCAGAGAAAAAAATGGTCAGTTAACCGTTCCAAATATTGATCTAAAACCAGAATTTGCATATAATTTTGAAGTTGGATTTATAAAATACTTTAAAAATAAAAACTATTATCTTGGTTTAACTTCCTATTATACTTTACTGAACGATTACATTGCCAGGGTCCCTTTTGTTTTGAACGAAAGAACTACAATGTTTTACGACGATGAAGAATATGATCTCGTATCTAATGTAAATAATAAAACAGCCTATATTTTTGGAACAACTTTATCATTTCGAGGTAAGTTGACCAATACTTTTAATGCAGGAGCTTCTTTTACACATACTAAAGGAGAAGCCTACGACACCGGAGAGCCACTATCCTCAATTCCTCCACTTTTTGGAAGAGTAGAATTAAATTATATTAAAAATCGTATTGAGACAGGTTTTTATATTGATTTCAATGGAAGAAAAAAATTAGAGGATTATAATATTACAGAGGGCATTGACAATATAGAACAGACTCCCTTTTTGGTCGGGGAAAATCAATATTACGGTAATCCTTCCTGGCAAACATTAAATTTTTACTTTCGATATAAGGCAACGAAAAACATTGATCTGTTAGCGGCATT
>DAOUPU010000027.1 GCA_030625995.1 Flavobacteriaceae bacterium | reverse complement strand
ATCTGAATGCTAATATCGAGAATGTTATGTCGGGTTCTTCAAAATCAGATAAAATTTCAATTGATGGTGATTTTCAAGATTGGAGAAATATTGAAGGTGTAAGCGATATTCAAGGGGATTATGTAACCTATCTTTTTGAAAATCCGGATACGGATCTTCTGGAGTTCAAAGTTACTAATGATGATAAATATATTTACTTTTATACGAGAGTTGCCGGGGCACACGGCAGAACTGGTGAAAAGGGCAGATATTATTGGTATACCTATATAGATGTAGATTCTGATCCATTAACAGGATATCCGCCTACCCGTGATGACAATTGTTATTTTGGAATTCCTATTGGAGATGATTCTGAAGCACAATTTGAATTTATTGGAAATAAGTTTGTAAAAACCTTTTTCGGGTTTACGGGAATTGGAGCGGAGGAAGAGGTTTTGAGTGGTGAATTGGAGCTTGGGCCGTCCTATTATTCACGTAAGGATAGTGAGGGTAAGCTACGAGAAAGTTATAAAATGGAATATATCCATAGGGATGGCAAGAGATCTACAACAGAAGATTATACGGAAGGAACAAGTGAAGATATAATTATTTCGCTTTCTCCTGATGGTTCGGAAGTAGAGGTTCGTGTTGAGATGATCGGTTTTCTTAAAGATATAAATGGTAATAGTTTAATCCAGGTTGGAAATAAAATTGATATCGCAGCCGGAGTTGAAGGGTCAAGCGATCATTATAATTCAGATGACTGGGGGGCAGATTCCAGTTCAATAATCTATGGATACCTAATAAAGTAAAGATGAATAAACTGATAATTATATTATTGCTTTTAAATTGGACTCTTGTTCAATCTCAAGGAGAAAAACTAAAATGGTTTAAAGGAAATACCCATACGCATACCGTTTTAAGTGGTCATGCGGACACGCATCCTGATACGGTTGCCTTATGGTATCTGGAAAGGGATTATCATTTCCTGATTCTTAGTGAACACAATCAATTTATTGATCCTCAAAGTATTAATCTTCCAAAAGATAGAAGAAAGGATTTTATATTGATTCCCGGAGAAGAAGTTTCAGATTATAAGCATATTCACACTACCGGGATGAATGTTAGTCGTGAGGTTTTTCCGCAATATCCGAATGAACTATCGACTGTAAAGGATAATAGATTTGAAAATTTCAAGATCTATTTAATGCAAAAACATGCAGATTCCATTAGATCTGCCAATGGAATTCCTATCCTAAATCATCCAAATTGGAATTCCGGGGCTTCGGCGGCGGATATTCAAAAAGTGGATGGATTGAATATGATTGAATTATACAATGGTCATCCGGATGTATACAATTGGGGAAATGAAAAACATGCCTCAGTAGAAAAGAAATGGGATTCTTTATTAACGGCAGGAAGAAAGATCTATGGAGTCTCCTCAGATGACGCTCATTTTTTTAAAGACTGGGCTGTTGACGAGAGTAATCCCGGTCGCGGATGGGTTATGGTACACAGTCAAGAATTGACTGCAGATGCAATTACAAAAGCCATGGAAAACGGAGAATTTTATGCATCAAGCGGTGTCATGCTAAAAAAGATAGTCAAAAATAAAAATACTTATAAAGTTGAAATTGATGTGGATAGATCTTTAAAAGAAATAAAAAGCCCGCTATTGGTTGGTTATAAAACATCAAAGGAAGCTGAAGGCTTTACAATACAATTTATCTCTGATAATGGAAAGATCATCCATAGATCAAAAGGGAATTCGGCTAAAGTTAAAATACCAAAAGGAGTCCGATATGTTAGAGCGAAAATTATTTATTCAAGAGTATTGTCTTCGAGTAGTGAGCAATTTTTTGCCTGGACGCAACCTATATTTTTAAAATTTTAAACAAATGAAACGAGCATGAAAAATAAAGATCAGTGGTTAAGTATACTAATAGTGGCAATGTCATTAGCTACCGCATGGGCAATTAGAGGTCAGTTTGGCCATGAGCAAGGAGCGGCATGGGCAGGTGCAATAGGCGGATTGGCACTTATAATGGTTAGCAAGAGAAAAGATTGGTATAATAAAACGGGTTTGGTTGCTCTGGCTTCTGCTATTGGATGGGGTGCAGGTGGTATGATTAGCTATGGTGTTGTTGTTGGATATGGTCGTGCTGATAATTTTATCAATGCGTTTTATGGGCTGAGTATGCTATTTGTAATTGGAGCCTTATTTGGATTACTTGGAGGTGGTTTGGTTGGGCTTGTATTAGATTCTACAAATAAAAATAAAGTAAAGTGGGGATCACTATTGGCAGAAATGGTTGCTGGCGGCCTTATTGGCTATTATTTTCTTGTTGAACAAATTGGGTTCAAAATGACTCCGCCCCGATCAGAGGCCTGGGCCATTATTTTGGGTGCCGGTATAGCAATGCTATGGTTTATGGCTAGAGAGAAAAGAAATTCTGCCATCCGAGTAGCAATTTATTCTGCCCTTGGAGGAGGATTTGGATTTGCATTTGGGAATTTTTTGCAGGTTATAGGAAATGTTATGGAAATACAATTCAATATGTGGAATGTTATGGAATACAGCATTGGATTTTTTGGTGGTTCGGGAATGGCTTATGGCGTATTTAGTTCGAAATGGCCTATTGAAGAAAAGAAGCCTAAAAAATGGGTAAACCGCGCAGCACTGTTTATCGTTCTGGTTTTAATACCTGTTATTGTATACCGGGAATCCTTAACTTATGAACACTTTTTTAAACGGTTAGGTGACATTTCAAATTTGGAATTTGTGGCTTCTCTTAGTACAACACTTGTTGCGATTATATTAATTTTAATGTCGGTGATTCTCTTCTGGAAATTGAAAGATGGAAATTATAAAAAAAAGGATGTTGTATTATTCTTCTTTGTTTATCTATCGGTGTATATATTTGTAAGCTACGCAGTTACAGGGCTATTTGCTGGTAATATGGAGTTAAACCACCATTTGTATGTATTGAACATTATGTTAATTTTTATTTTACTGAGATTGGATAACCCGGCGATGTTTGAGACAGTTTCTAATCAGGTAAATTCTAAAAAATGGTTTGCATATTTTATAATGATTCTTATATTTATTGCTGTTCTATCAATTATCGCTATTAATACTCATGGAGAACTAGGTGGATCACACAATAGGTTCCCGGTAAATTGAGGATGAACCAGCATAATATGGAGCTAATACTAATATTGAGGACACTTGTATAAAAAACAATGAAAGGCATTTCCAATAAAAATCAATTTTCAGGGAGAATTATTTTGATTATAACTGTTTTGTCTATTGGTTATGCTGTATTACGCTATAATATACTTGGGGATGTGCCATGGAAAGACCTTCCATTATATGTCTTAAATAAGGGAATTTCTCTTGCCTCATTAATTTTATTGTCTATTAACTTTTCTCTCAGTCCCTTAAAAAATATTGGCATAAAAATATCTGACAAGTGGTTAAACACAAGAAAGTCAATGGGAATAGCTGGGTTTTTATTTGCATTTATTCATATATTCATGAGTTTTTCTATTTTAAATCCTAAATATTACTCAGTTTTTTTTATGGCTAATGGAACTTTGACCATTCAAGGAGGCTTGAGTTTATTAGGTGGGATATTAAGTTTTGTTCTTTTGTGGGTCTATAATACAAGTTTCTCATCGAGATTAAGGGAAGATAAAAGGATTATGGCTATAATTACTTCAAGAAGATTTCTTATTTATGCATTTTTTTTCACAGGCATTCATCTATTTTTTATGGGGTATAAAGGTTGGGGAAATATTGATGCCTGGCATGGAGGACTGCCTCCTGTTAGTTTAATTTCTTTTTCTATTTTTTTTCTCGGATTTTTAATCAATTTAAGAGGGAGGAAGTAATTTTAAACTACATTATCATGATGACCGGTAAATCCATTTTAATAGGAGCTAATTAACTACTCTAAAGATCTTCTTATACCAATAGTTTCAGCTGCTTCTAACATTTCTGACAAACGGTCAGTCAAAATAAAGTCAACGCCAAGATCAAATAATTCTATTGTTTCTTCCACTGTATTACTAAAATAATAATTAATTCGGATCTGATTTTTCTTCAATTCCAAAATATCATTCTGTAAAGTACCATCGTTTCGTTTCTTTAGAAGTTGTAAGGTAGAGAAATTTCCTTTTATGGTTTCGCTAATATATGCTTTGCGATCACCCTGTCTTTCCATATTACAGATTATTATGTTCTGATCTACTTTTTTCACACCTCTTGCACTTTCATTGTTACAGGCAATTATTCCCTGATGTATTCTTCTTTCTGATAAAAGAACTTTTGCAACGGCCGTTCCTAATTCTTCATCCCCTTTTAAATGAATATTAAGCCAAATATTTTGTGGAAATATATCAAGTGCATCTTTGAATAAAGGAATTTTTTCGTCCTTGAATTTTTCCGATTTCCATTGTCCTGCATCGAGTTTTTTAATTTTATTCCACCTCAAATCTTTAACCAATCCGGACCCATTTGTTGTTCGATCTACTGATCTATCATGCATGATAATCAGTTTGTTATCCTTGGTCATTCTTACATCAAATTCAACCATTTGGGCACCGAGTCGTACGGCCTCTTCAAATGCTGCAATTGTATTTTCAGGGTGAGTTTCGTTCGCGCCACGGTGCGCACAAATTCCTCTTTTGGGTAGATTATATATTTCTATATTTCCAATTTTAGTTTGCGAGAACGATGACAGGATAGAAAATAAAAATGCAATTGCGAGAATATTTTGAATAAATTTCATTGTGATTTGAATTTCTTTATCTAGTACTGGCAAGAGAACTAATTGTTTTTCTTACAGAGACTATCTAAAGCTCTTACGATAATCGGAGGGTGTTTTTCCCATGCTATCTTTGAAATAATGATTAAAATTAGCAAGGTTATTATAACCACTTTCAAAACAGATATGGGTAATTGGTTTATCCGTTTCAGCCAATAATTTTGCAGCAATTCCAACACGAACACTTTTCACATATTCCATAAAAGTCACATTCGTTTTCTTTTTAAAGAAACGACAAAATGAACTGGGTGCCATGTTCAATACAGCAGAAGCTTCTTCCAGCTTTATGCCTTCCTGAATGTTTTGGAAAACATATTCATATACTTTGTTCACCTTTTCAAGATTTTTTGCAAAAACTGCTGTCGGGTTCATTGGGTTTGATAACTTTTCTCTATTTTCAACTTTAACAAGGAAATTAAAAATTTTAAGCAGGCCTATATAATATTCTAATCCTTCGCAATTGGCCATCTCTTCTAGAATTTGTCTTATTTCATCATCATTTTTAACTTTGAACCTAATTCCTCTGCTTGCCTCTTTTAGTAATTCAACAACTTCTTCAAGTTCCGGCATTTTAAAAAAATCCGAATTGATAATGTTTTCTGAGAAATGAGTTACAATACAAGAAGGCTCGCTCCCTTTTTCCTTGTCTAATACTTCCCAACAATGTGGCAAGGTCGGACCTAAGAGTACCAGATCTCCTGCTTCAAAACCAGAGATATTATCACCAACTATTCTTCTCCCCATTCCGGATGTAATATAATTAAGCTCATAGTTCCTATGTGAATGTATTCTTTCATTCGATTGTAGAGGTAATTTTCTCGTTATGAACGAATGCTTTTCCGGTACAAAGATCTTTTCAAAAACAAATTCCATATTAATATATTAACTAGTATTTTCAAATTTACATAATATTAGCGATATAATGGTCAATATATAATGCAACATAAATAATATAGTTGTGGTGTGTTGTTTCATTTTAATTTTCCTTTGTATAAAATTAATCTCTGAAAATGATGAATTTACCTTTAAAAGGAATTATTCCCCCAATGATTACGCCATTAACAGAAAATGGTGAATTAGACCTTATAGGATTAGAAAAACTGATCGAGCATTTGATTTCCGGAGGTGTACATGGTATTTTTATTCTTGGCACAAATGGAGAAGGCCCTAGTTTGACTTATGCCTTACGTAAGGAATTGATACACAATGCTTGCAAATTTGTTGATCATAGGGTTCCTGTGTTGGTAGGGATAACGGATACTTCGTTTGAAGGCTCTATTGAGATTGCACAATGCTCTAAGGAAGCTGAAGCTGATGCTGTTGTGGTTGCTCCACCATATTATTTTCCGGTTTCTCAATCGGAAATGATGGAGTATCTGGAAAATTTAATACCGGAATTACCTTTACCAGTGATGATGTACAATATGCCCAGTCATACAAAATTGCACCTTTCACTTGAAACAGTTCGAAAGGCTAAGGAATTAGGAGCCATTGGTATAAAGGATAGTTCTGGCGATATGGCCTATTTCTATTCTTTGATAGAAGAATTCAAGGGTTCACCAGAATTTTCTATAATAACTGGTACCGAGTTATTTATTCCTGAATCTATTATACATGGAGGTGACGGCGCTGTGGCAGGTGGGGCAAATTTTTTTCCAAGATTATATGTTGATCTGTACGAGGCGTCTCTAGCAAACGATAAAAAGGCAATTACTGAACTTCGTAATAAAGTAATTAAAGTATATGACACTATCTACAGTGTAGGTAAACATACATCAAGAATTACCAAAGGAACAAAAACCGCATTAGCGGTAATGGGAATTTGTAATGATTACATGGCGCAACCACTTCGTAAATTTAAACCTAATGAGCGAAGAAAAATCAAAGAATATATTGAAGAATTCGAAAAAATAAATTAGGCGATGAATTATCAACTAGGTACAATTGATACGGCCATCTTATTACTTTATGGGCTTGTTTTAGTAGGAATGGGAGTGTATTTCTTCAGAAAGACAAAAACCTCTGAACAATTTATGGTAGCCGGTAGAAGTATTCCAGCATGGGCAGCCGGAATTGCCGTGATGAGTGCATATACAAGTAGTATATCGTATATCGCAGTTCCCGGAAAGGCATATGATTCCAATTGGCATCCATTGATATTTGCCCTTACTGCTCTTCCAGTAACCTGGTTCGTAACCAAGTATGTTATTCCTCATTACAGGAAAAATAATATTATTTCAGTTTATAGGTATTTAGAAGATAAAATTGGTGAATGGAGCAGGGTTTATGCCTCTTTTTTGTTTGTATTGTTTATGGTAGGTCGTACTGCGGTGATACTATATCTTTCCTCTCTTCTGTTGGTCTCCTTTATTGATATTGATATACGGATGTTAATTGTAATAATTGGAGTAGTAACTATTATTTATACTTTAATGGGAGGGATGGAAGCAGTAATTTGGACTGATGTCATGCAATCTGTAATTATGATCGGCGGCGTATTATTTGTGGGTTATATTTTGTCGACAGTCATATTTTCTAAACCTGATTTTTTAATTCAAAATGCAATCGATGCTGATAAATTTAGTCTGGGTGACACCTCATTTTCAATAAGTAGTCGTACTATATGGGTGATGATAATTTATGGACTAACAGAAAATATAAGAAACTTGATGGCAGATCAGAATTATACCCAAAAATATGCATCGACTGCCTCCGAGAAAAAAGCGAAAAGATCAGTTTGGATCGCCATGTTGATGTATTTACCTTTAACCGCAATCTTTTTATATATTGGTTCGGCCCTATTCGCTTTTTATTCAGGTTCTGCTCATACACTAGATCCATCTATTGTAAAAGGAGATCAGGTATTTCCATATTTTATAGCTACAGAATTACCGGTTGGTATGAAGGGCTTGATCATTGCAGCTATTCTTGCTGCATCTATGAGTACAGTGGATTCCGCATTAAACTGTTCGGCAACTGTATTGTATGAAGATTATTATCGAAAATATTTCAAGATCGATGCATCAGAAAAGAACAGCATTAATTTCTTACGTTTAACCACTGTTGTTTGGGGAATTTTAGGAATTGTTTTTGCGCTTATGTTTATTAATGCAAAAAGTGCTTTGGACATCTGGTGGCAAATTTCTGGAATATTTGGTGGCGGAATCTTGGGCTTATTCTTGTTAGCAATTTTCAATGTGAAAATAAATCGCAAAGATGGGATTATATCTGTGATATTCAGTTTGTTAATTATTATTTGGGGAACATTTTTAAGAGACTTACCATCAAATTATTCATGGTTGGAATGTACCATTGATCCAATTATTATAGGGGCACTTTCTACATTAGGTTTAGTTCTTCTTGCGTTATTATTTGTTGTATTTAATAAGAAAAAGCAAATTACATCATAATAAAAAACTGACTTTAAGAAGTCAAAATAACTTCTTTTCGGGTGAGATTATTTAGTCTGTTCATTGAGAGGAAGGGAGTGAAAAATCACTTGTTGGGACTGAATTACACCAAATTTAAATCAATTATGTGATTTCATTTCAAGTATTAATCCAAGTGTTTTAATTAAATAATGAGATCAGCTGTGAAAGTTCACAAAGTAATGTTGTTTATAAGCCTTGCTTTGTTATTTGTAGCCTGTAACCGCGATAACATAAAAAGTAAACATCTTTGGGGTGATAATATGCCTGTTGTAAATGGGAAAAGAACTTTTATCATTGGTTCTTATCATCAGCCAAAAACAGAAGACCCGTTTAAAACATTGTCTCAAAATGGATATAATTATGTAAGAGTAAAATCTGATTCTCTGGAATTGGATAAGGCAAGGGATAATAATTTGAGTGCTTGGCTTTATACTACGATTTTTGAGAAAGAAGATCAGGTAAAGGCAAAAGAGAAATTACTAGATCTGGTCAATAAGTTTAAAGATCATTCCGCCTTATTGTATTGGGAAATTTCGGACGAACCTGCATTTACCTGGAATTCGAAAGAAGCAAGAGTGTCACCTAAACAAATGAAAACGGCTTATGATATCATTCATAGAACGGATGGCAAACATGACGTCATTACAAATCACGGCCCTGTTAATTTGATATCCACTTTAAAAAAATATAATAATTCTACGGAAGTAGTTGCAGTAGATGTTTATCCGGTTATTCCTCAGGGAATAAAACCAAGTTATGCTTTGTTTAATGATGGTCTGCAAGGAGATCTGTTAAATCCATATTTAAGCCAGGTAGGTGAATATATTGATAAAATGAAAACAGTTGTGGATGACGCTAAACCAATTTTTGCTGTATTGCAAGGTTTTTCATGGGAGATGTTGAAACCGGAAAATGAAAGAGACTCCAGTATGATCCTTTATCCTACATATGCTGAATCAAGATTTATGGCTTACAATGCAATAGTGCATGGAGCCAATGGAATTTTAATCTGGGGTACGAATTATACTCCACAGCCATCAAAATTCATTGACGACCTATACGCAGTAACTAAAGAATTAGCAGCAATGCAAGAAGTACTTGCTTCTAGATCAACATCAAATGATATTGAAATGGTATATCATGAATTGGGGTATTCCGTGGATAGTGGAATTGAATTTATTACGAAAGAGATAAATGGAGATACTTATTTGATAAGTGTAAATTCCGATAAGAATCCTGTAAAAGCTACATTTTCAGGTTTAGATAAATTTTCTACAATAGAAATCATTAATGAGAATAGAACACTTAGTATTTCTAATGGCAAAATTACAGATGACTTTAAACCTTTTGATGTACACATATATAAAATAAACTGACCTTATAATGGAAATAAAAATTAGATGGGGAATATTAAGTACCGCCTGGATTGCAACGGAATCCGTCATTCCTGCAATGTTGAAAAGCAAATATTGTGAAATAACAGGTATTGCCTCAAGAACTGCGAAAAAAGCAAAAGATGCTGCAAAACGATACCATATTTCAAAACATTATGGATCTTACCAAGATCTATTAGATGACACAGCTATTGATGCTGTTTACATTCCGCTTCCAAATCACTTACATGTTGATTGGGCAATTAAAGCTTTGAGAGCTGGTAAACATGTCTTAGTAGAAAAACCGATCGCTATGAACAGTATTGAAGCACAGAAATTATTGGAGGTAGCAAAAAAGTATCCAAAATTGAAGATAATGGAGGCTTTTATGTACAAGCATCATCCACAATGGGCTAAGGCAAGAAAAATGATAAAACAAGGAGAAATTGGGAAATTAAAAGCAATTCAATCTTCTTTTTCATTTTTTGATGATGATCCAAATAGTATCGTAAATAAAAAAGAACTGGGTGGAGGAAGTTTGATGGATATAGGTTGTTATCCTATTTCAATTTCACGTTATTTGTTCAACGCCGAACCCAAAAGTGTTATGGCAACCATTGAATACGATTCGAAGTCAAAAGTGGATATTTTATCTTCTGGAATTCTGGAATTTGAGCAAGGAAGTTGTACTTTTTTTAGTGCTACTCAATTGATGGAAAATCAGTATGTAAAGGTCTTTGGAACAGAGGGCTATATCGAAATTAATATACCATTTAACCCTCCGGCCGACAGACCTGCCAAAATTTGGTTGGTAAAAGAGGATATAAAGAAGGAAATAGAGTTTGAACTATGTGATCAGTATACTTTACAAGCAGATGTATTTTCACTTGCCATCCTGGAGAACAGGAAAGTCAAAACAGGCCTGGATGATGCTGTAAACAACATGATCATCATTGAGAAATTAATGGAAAGTGACCAACTAGGTAAACGAGTTTATTTGTAAAAATGAAAAAATTAATTTTATTAAAAAACACCTATCCAAAAGTGAGAATATATGTAATATTCTTCAGTCTATTTTTATCATTTAATATAACTACCTCTCAAACATACAATACGCATATTCCAATTAATGGGGAAATAGTTACGGTACACAATTGGCTTGTTGCCAAACCTATGCCGAGTAGGTATTATAAGAATGCACAACAAAAAAATGAGATGCAGGATTCCTTTTCAAAAGATTTTCTCCAATCCATAGGCGGTGAAACAACACCTAATATCATTCCGAATAAAGAATTCAACACGCCGGATGGGAATGGGAGTAGTTTTTTTGAAAAGTCTTGGAAGAGTGAGTATATTGATTTAACAGAACTATTTGGAGAGCCTTCCGATGTGTTTACCTACTTATTTGCAGAATTGGAAAGCAAAGGAGATCAAGATGTTTATTTACATATTGGCACAAACGATGCCGGTAAAGTTTGGGTAAATGGTAAATTAGTTATTGAACATAAAACAGGTAGAGCTGCTGAACCATCTCAAAATATAGTTCCTATCCATTTAAAAAAAGGAAATAATGCCATCTTACTTAAAATCGATCAATTTGGAGGAGGATGGGGAGCTTATTGTCAGATTTATGGATTAAAAGATCAAAAATTATTCGATACTAAAATAGATAGATTATACGCACAGAGCTCTAAAAATGCAACTATCATAGAGACTAAAGTGATTTGTAAAGAACAAGACAGATATATTGGATGGCCTACAATCACCAAAACTAGATCAGGAGAATTAGTAGCAGTGTTTTCCGGAAATCGCGATGAGCATGTCTGCCCTTATGGTATCACACAAATGATACGCAGTAAGGATAATGGAAAGACATGGACTGATCCAATTACCATTAATAATACTCCACTTGATGATCGGGATGCGGGAATTTTGGAAACCAATAAGGGAACATGGTTAGTGTCTTGGTTTACTTCAATGGCATTTGACAATGACAGAAATTACATGCAACATCCTGAATATAAAAGACATAGAGAAAAATTAAATGAAGAGACTGTTAATCACTGGTTGGGTAATTGGACTCGCAGATCTTTGGATAACGGAAAAACATGGGAAGAGCCGGTTAAACAATTGGTAACCGCTCCACATGGTCCGATAGAATTAAAAGATGGCAGGTTGTTGTATGTAGGAACAACAACAATTAATAATGAAAAAAAATTAGCCGTTGAAGAATCAAAGAATGACGGTATAACCTGGAATTTACTGGCTACTATTGATATACCGGATGATGAATCCATAGACCCCTACTCCGAACCTCATGTGGTGGAGTTGTCCAACGGCAAATTAGTTGCAATGTTCAGATATCAGCCAAGCGACAGATCAAAGTCATTTTTAAGGCAAACAGAAAGTTTGGATGGAGGTAAGAGCTGGACTGTAACCAAAAAAACTGATATCTGGGGCTATCCACCCCACCTGTTGAAACTTAAGAATGACTGGCTGTTGCTTTCTTATGGGGTAAGAAAAATTCCGTATGGAGAGCGAGCTTGCATCAGTAAAGATGGAGGGAAAACCTGGGACATTGATAATGAAATTATCTTAAGTTTGAGCGATAGCGGAGATCTGGGCTACCCTGCATCAACTCAGCTTGATGATGGCTCAATCATTACGATTTATTATCAAATTGATAAAAGCGGCGAAAAGACAAGTCTTATGCAAACACACTGGAAGTTAAATAAGAATAAATAGTTATACAAGAATTAGGCTTTAGACCTGTCAGGTTTTAAAAACCTGACAGGTCTAAAGCCTAATTTCAATATTCTATCTAAATAAACTGAAATGAATCAATATACTCTAAAAAATAAAATTTTTCAGGTTGCTATAAAAAAAGCAGGAGCCGAATTGTGTAGTTTTAAATCCTTAAAAACGGATATAGAATATTTATGGAAGGCAGATCCTGAAGTTTGGCCGGCACATGCTCCTAATTTATTTCCCATTATTGGATGCTTAAAAGAGGGCTCTTTTTTATATCAAGGAAAAGAATATGCCTGTCCTAAACATGGATTTATTAGGAAAAACAAGAATATTTCTCTTTTAGAAAAAACGGAGAATAGTCTATCCTTCGGATTAAAATATGATGCAGATACCTTAAAAGTTTACCCTTTCAAATTTGAATTTCAAATTAAATTTATTTTAGAGGGCAATAAGCTAACAGTAGTACATAAAGTAGTAAATCATGGTGATAATAGCATGTTGTTTTCCTTAGGGGGGCATCCCGGGTTTACTTGTCCCATTCACGATGAGGAAGAATATTCTGATTACTATCTGGAATTTGATAAACCTGAAACAGCACCTACCTGGGAGGTATTGGAAAATGGTTTAATTGGAAGGGAAACAAGACCTGCTTTTGATGGGCCTAGGAAGATCAAATTACATCCACAAATTTTTAACAAAGATGCCCTGGTTTTTAAGAACTTAAATTCATCTAAGGTTAGTTTAAAAAGTAAAAGATCAAATCAAGTAATTTCTATGCAATTTGATGATTTTCCATATTTGGGAATCTGGGCAAAACCCAACTCGCCATATGTGTGTATTGAACCATGGTTAGGAATAGCGGATAGTGAGGATAGCAATAGGGATTTCACTGAGAAGGAAGGAGTTTTAAGTTTGGAGCCAAAGAAAATTTTTAGTGCTTCTTATTGTATCATAATAAATGAATTTAAAAAATGAGATTAATAAAATTATTGGGCATTCTGGGCATCTCAGTGCTACTAATGAATTGTGATAGTAAAAAAGAAACCGGAAAAAACATGAAACATAATAAAAATGATAATCATCCGATAATTATTGCCCATAGGGGAGGTGCAAAATTAGCTCCCGAAAATACTCTGGTTTCTTTTAAGAATGCAATAGCGATTGGAGTGGATATGATAGAGATAGATGTGCATTTTTCTAAGGATTCTGAAATAATTGTCATTCATGATGAAAGCTTGGATAGAACCACGAATGGAACAGGAGAGGTGAAGGACCTGACTTTGGATGAAATAAAAAAATATGATGCGGGAAGTTGGTTTAGTGAAGATTACAAAAATGAAAAGGTACCAACCTTAACTGAAGTTCTACAAACAATTAATGCTCAGTGTAAATTATTGATCGAAATTAAAGATGGAGATGAGAGGTATCCCGGTTTAGAGAAAAAGATCGTTGAAACTATAAAAGAGCATAATGCTGAAGAATGGGTGGTGGTTCAATCATTTAATAAAAATTCCATTCTTCGAATTAAAGAATTTTACCCCGATTTAATTACTTATTATTTATTGGGCAAAGGGGGTTTTAATGATTTTTATACGGAAGTTTCTGATCAAATAAGCAAAGGGAAAAGTATTGAAAAGAAATTTGATGGTATTGCCCCAAACCATAAGGTTTTAGATAAAAATAAAGTCGATCTTCTCCATAAAACCGGCTTTGGTATATTTACTTATACCGTAAATGATAAGGAGGATATGCAAAAAGTTATAGAGCTTGGTGTAGATGGGATAATCACAGATTCTCCCGATATTTTAAAAAAAATATTGAAATAGTTATTAGCTAACAAATTCCCCATGAATCAGATGAAAAAAATAACAGTACTATTGTTCTATTTAATAGTACTATCTGTTTCTGCACAAGAGATGTTTTACAATGTCCTCGATTATGGAGCTAAGAGAGATGGTAAAACTATTAATACCAAGGCAATTAACAATGCCATTGATACTGTTGCCAAGAATGGAGGCGGGACTGTTTATTTTCCGGCGGGGAAGTATCTGACAGGAACGATCTATTTTAAAAATAATGTGACGCTAAATCTTCAAAAAGGTGCGTTGATTTTGGGAAGTACAGAACTAAGGGATTACCCGGAAAACTTTCCCGAATATCAGTTTTATAGAAGAGGTACCATTAAAAGAACCCTGATATACGCCGAAAAATGTGAAAATATTACAATCAAAGGAGAAGGAACTATTGATGGTCAGGGTGCATTCATCAAAAAACCAAATGGTGAAGCAGCCAGTTCTTACGGTGAAAGACCACATGTGATCTGGATGATTCAATCCAAAAATGTGAGTATAGAAGGAGTTAAATTACAAAATTCGGCCCTTTGGATGCAGCATTATATTGCCTGTGAAAATTTATATATTCATAATATTGAAGTATATAATCATGCAAATAAAAATAATGACATGATGGATATCAATGGATGTAAAGATGTGATCATTTCTGATTGCCGGGGAGATACTGATGACGATGGCATTACTTTGAAAAGTACACATGCAATGCCTAATGAAAATATTGTCATTACAAATTGTATTATTAGTAGTCATTGTAATGCAATTAAATGCGGAACGGAATCTAATGCCGGATTTAAAAATATTACTATATCCAATTGTATCATTCGCCCATCGAAGGATAAAGATCCGATTTATGGAGAAGTGGAAGGAATTAGTGGAATTGCTTTGGAGGTTGTAGATGGTGCAGAGATGAATGGTGTTGACATTTCGAATATTGTAATAGATGGTCCTCAAGTTCCAATATTTATCAGGTTGGGAAACAGAGCACGTGGTTATGATAAAAACTTGCCTAAACCAATAGTTGGAAGTATAGAAAATATCAATATATCTAATATTACTGCATTTAATGCTGACGCTACTGGTTCAAGCATAACAGGAATTCCGGGACATGTTATTAAGAATATTACTTTGAAAAATATTCGTATTTTTTATAATGGAGGAGGGACCGTTAAAGATGCGGTAAGAAATATTCCTGAAAATGAAGCAGATTATCCTGATGCAATTATGTTCGACCGTTTACCTTCTTATGGAATGTTTATCCGTCATGTGGAAAATATAACTTTAAACAATGTTGAATTGTATTTTAAAAATGATGAGATGAGACCGGCTCTCTATCTGGAAGATGTAAAAAACGGAAAAATATTAGACCTTCAGGCACATATTGATGATTCAACGTCCCTGATCAATTCAAAAAACAGTAAAGATTTGTATATTAAAAATCCAATCCCAATTGAAATTTGCAAGAATATTATAGAAATTTCCGGGAAAGAATCTAAATCGATCTTTTTGACAGATATTGACAAAGAGAAGTTTAAAGAAATGTTTAAAGTGTCCAAAGAAGTTAATAAAAATACAATTAGAATTGGAACTGTTTTTAAATGATTTTAATTGTTGTTTGAACTTTTTTTTAAAGAAACATAATTTTTAATGAATCAAGTAAATTGAAAAAATCAAATTTTTAAAATGGAATTATCTCTTTCTCAAAAAATGAAGATTTCAATCTTTTTGCTCTATTTTTTGGTAGGCACAGTTTCTGCTCAAGAAATTTTTTACAATGTGATTGCTTACGGAGCTAAAGGAGATGGTAAAACCAATAACACAAAAGCAATCAACGCTGCGGTTGATGCTGCTGCAGAGAATGGAGGAGGAACTGTTTATTTCCCGGCCGGTGATTACCTTTCCTATACCATTCACATGAAAAGTAACATCAGCCTTCACCTTGATCAGGGGGCTGTACTGATTGGAGATAAAGAAGTGGAAGGGACTGGATATGACTTACCCGGGGATACAACCTGGTACTCAAAGTTTCAGGACTTTGGTCACAGTTATTGGAAGAACAGTTTGATCTATGGTGATGGCCTGCATGACATTGCAATTAAAGGAAACGGAATGATATGGGGCAAAGGACTATATACACACGATAAACCGGATATAAAAGGGTCAGGAAACAAGGCAATTGCCTTGAAAAATTGTTATAATGTGACGATTCGTGATATCTCTATTCTTCATGGTGGTCACTTCTGCATATTGGCTACGGGAGTAGATAATTTGATCATTGATAATGTACGTGCCGATGCCGATCGTGACGGATTTGATATTGATTGTTGCAAAAATGTTGTTATTTCAAACTGTATCATTAATTCTCCTACAGACGACGGACTTTGCTTAAAATCTTCGTTTGCATTAGGTTATGCCCGTCCTACTGAAAATGTTACCATCACCAATTGTCAGGTATATGGCTATGATCACGGTTCGTTGATGAATGGAACATTCAAAACCGAATTCATAGATGAAGCTCCCGGAGCTAACCACGCCATTACAGGTCGCTTGAAGTTGGGAACAGAATCAAATGGAGGTTTTAAAAATATAACCGTTTCCAACTGTGTTTTCGAACGTTCAAGGGGCATCGTTATTGAAACAGCAGATGGAGGAGTTATTGAAGATATTTTATTCGATAACATTACCATGCGGGATGTGACGGATACTCCTTTCTTTATCCGGCTAAATGCAAGAATGCGTGGACCAGAAGGAGTTCCGGTTGGCGTTTGCAGGCGCGTTACAATCAGCAATTTAAATGTTTACGATGTGGGTGGACGTCCCAAATCCCCGGAATTGGGAGCCGGAATGGTAATGGGCATTCCCGGGCATTATATTGAAGATTTGACTTTGGATAATATCCGTATCTATTACCGCGGAGGTGCTTCGAAAGAGGCTATTGACAAGGAGGTTCCTCAAAATATAAACATGTACCCGGACCCATATCGATGGCACTCTATGCCTGCATACGGAATATATTTCCGATATGTAAAAGGATTGAGAGTAAACAATGTTGTTTTACGCTATTTAAACAGAGATGAAAGACCTGCTTTTATTTTGGATGATGTTCACAATGCTAGTTTTAATCATATTGATGCTCAAAAAGGCGAAGGAGCGCCACAGTTCATTCTAAAAAACGTAAGCAATATATCAATCCATGATGTAAATGGCCTTGATGATACGAAAATAGAAAAAGTAGAAAAGAAAAAACTTTAGCATCACATAATTATAATATTTAAAATATGAACAAACTATTTCTATTTACCATTTTGATCTTACATCTTTCATGTAACGATAAATTGAATGAATCCGATAAATCTATTGCTGATAAAAGTACAGTATATGTAGATAAACCTTTTGCTCAGGAATTTCATGAAGGTTTTCTTATCGATAAAACCAATGGAGAAGCACATAATATAAGGTCCATTCAATCTGACAACCATGATAATATATGGATAGCGACCAAAGGTGGAGTTTATCAAAAGAAATCGGGATCTCGCGATTGGGAATTAATGATCCATGGTTTAGATCAGGGCCCTGCATATGATGTGGAATTAGACGATAAGGGAAAAATATGGGTCGCAACCTGGAACGGGGTTTATTCTAACAAATCCGGCAAACTGGTAAAAATAGAGGGGCCGAAGTCTCCTTTGGCAAAAGTGGTTAATGCAAAAGAAGGTATTTATGCCTTAGGACCTTATGGCATTTGGTTGTTTAAAAATAATACATGGGAAAAGAAAAACTATACTACTGCCAGAAGCATGCGGGCGGCTTTGTCAGATGATAATGGAGGGCTTTGGATAGGAACAGATGTAGGTCTATACTATTGCAAGGATGAAAAAACATTGATTTACAGGGGAAATGACGACCTGATCAGTGCTTATGTAAAAGGTTTGGATTTTAGTGATACCGGTGAATTATGGGTTGCAAGTATGGGAGGTATTGCCATTAGGAATAAAACCGATAAAATTGGTGAAAAATTACCTAAAGATGGTATTACCAATGCAAATATAAATGTGGTTAAAAGATCACCTGATGGCACTATGTGGGTTGGAACCAACTACGGAATTACCAGGTTTACTCCGGGTGAAGAAGAATATTCCGTTCGATTGAGCAGGCGCTGGCTAATGAATGATGAGGTTAGAGACATAGCCTTTGACAAAGAAGGAAATGCCTGGATCGCCACTGCAAATGGCGTGAGTGCAATTAAAAATATGAAAATGACGCTTTCAGAAAAAGCAGATCTGTATTATACGAAATTGATACAGCGCCATGTACGTGACCCATGGATCGTGGGAAGGTTTAAACTAACCATCCCGGGAGATACAACTTCCATCGTTCCTGATGATGACGATAACGACGGAGAATACACCTCTATGTACCTTGCTATGGAGTCTTTTCGGTATGCAACCACTAAAGATCCGGTAGCGAAAGAACGAGCAAATAAAGCATTTGATTTTTTGCATTATCTAAGAGAGGTCACAGAGCTTGATGGTTTTTTCGCAAGAACAATTATACCCGTTTCCTGGGAAAGATCTCACGATATGGATCGGACCTATACTCCTCAGGAATTAGCAGAAGAGATTATCAATAACCCAAGGCAAAAAGCAGTAGAAAAACGTTGGCATGTCTCTGCAAATGGAAAATGGAAATGGAAAGGAGATACGAGCAGTGATGAGCTTTGTGGTCATTTGTTCGGTTATTATTGTTATTATACCTACGCTGCTGATGACAAAGAAAAAGAGCGGGTAGCGGATCACTTTAGAGAAATTATGGATCACCTCATAAGAAACGATTTTAATCTAGTTGGAGTAGATGGAAAACACACCAAATGGGGAGTATGGTCGCCGAAAATACTAAATCATGATCCGGAATGGGCTCCGGAAAGGGCCTTGAATTCCTTGGAATTACTTTCTTATTTAAAGTTTACCTACCATATTACAAAAGATGAAAAATATCAAAAAGAGTATTTGAAATTGATCAATGAGGAAGGATATTTAGAAAACACGAAAATGTTGCATAACACAGATCCGGCATGGGAAACCTATTTTGATATTTATATGGCATTATATGTTTATCCTCCGTTATTACAATATGAAGATGATCCTAAAATCAAAAAAGAATATCAAGATCATATAGATCAATGGTTTAAAAAGAACAGAGAAACCAAGAGGCCCCTTGTTAACTT
>DAOUPU010000116.1 GCA_030625995.1 Flavobacteriaceae bacterium | reverse complement strand
TTTTAGTTCATCCTTGGATTTTATTTCTCGTAAGCCCCCCATCAGGTTTTGTAGACTTTCTACATCAATATTTGTTTTTACTTCTACAAATTGACCATCAACGGGTACTTCAGTGGGGCCCGCACTGTAATTAACCATAGTTTTAAACTGCTCGATCAGTGTATATAAATTTGGTTTTTCACGACCGCTATTTCGAACATCATTCTTAAAATCCGTAAAAAGGATTTTATCAAAGCTCAAAAAATCGATAGGAAAATCAACAAAATCCTCCCCATTATAAACATTATTAAACCCAAGATTACTCTGAACACCTTCAACACCCAATCGTCTTCCCATCCACCTTTCATAAAGTTCATTTCTCTTTTGAACAAAAATTAATTCATTGTATGCAGACTCTCCATTGCTTTGCTCATCAGAAAAGATTAACAATATAGCATGCGGTTCATTATATCCGGTTAAATAATGGAAATTTGGATCTTGATGATAAATATATTCTACATCGTTTGATCTGTTTCTAGTTGCTGCGGCAAAAAATATGGCAACAGAATTCTTCGGCATGGATGTCCTTAAGGCATCTCTTCTGCCTTTATGAAAATCGGATGACAAATAATCTTGCGGCAAATCGGTTTGTGAAATACTAACTTGGACAGTTAAGCCCATAAGGAATAGTAGTAATATTCTCATCTGTTATAATTTAGAATCCAAATATAATAAAGTATTTTAAAATGTAATTTAAAAATAAAACAACTATAGGTCTTTTATCTTTCAAGCAATATTTTATAAATTCGTAAAAAATTAAAACATGAAGCGAGCATGCAAAAATTTTTCTCATCCTAGGGAATGATTGATAGCGAACCAGCCTGCGGAAGGCAGGCAGCATGTGACCTTTAAAAAACAATAAAAATAAACACATGAAAAATACTGCTCTAACAGAAATCCACGAGAAATTAGGTGCAAAACTAGTTTCTTTTGCTGGTTATAATATGCCAGTGCAATATGAAGGCATTAATATTGAGCATGAAACAGTAAGGAAGGCAGTTGGCGTTTTTGACGTATCCCATATGGGAGAATTCTTGATTGAAGGAGAAAATGCTCTCGATCTAATCCAAAAAGTAACTTCAAATGATGCTTCTAAATTACTAATTGGTGATGCGCAATATAGTTGTTTGCCAAATGCGGAGGGTGGAATTGTGGATGATCTAATTGTTTATCGAATTAAAGAATTCACTTATTTACTTGTTGTTAATGCTTCTAATATAGATAAAGACAAGAATTGGATCATTTCACAAAATGATGTCAAGGCTGAATTCCGTGATATTTCAGATGACTATTCCTTATTGGCAATTCAAGGCCCAAAGGCTATTGAAGCCATGCAGAGTCTAACTTCTGTCGACTTAAATACTATTCCCTTTTACAAATTCAAAGTAGCGGATTTTGCAGGGATCGATCATATAATCATTTCGGCTACCGGATATACCGGGAGTGGTGGGTTTGAAATTTATTGTAAGAATAGTGAAGCAGAACAAATTTGGAACAAGGTTTTTGAAGCGGGAGCTGATTTTGGAATTAAGCCCATTGGCTTAGCGGCACGAGATACACTTCGCCTCGAAATGGGTTATTGCTTATATGGGAATGATATTGATGATACCACTTCCCCTCTTGAGGCAGGGTTAGGCTGGATAACAAAATTCACAAAAGATTTTACTAATTCAAGCGCTCTTAAAGAGCAAAAAGAAAATGGTGTTAGCAGGAAATTAATTGCTTTCGAGTTGGATGAAAAAGGCATACCACGTCAGGGCTATGCTATCTTGGATATTAATGATAATGAGATTGGTATTGTTACATCAGGAACGATGAGTCCTTCATTAAAAAAAGGAATTGGCCTTGGTTATGTTAAAATAGACCATTCAAAAAGAGATGAGAAAATATTTATTCAAATTCGCAAAAAAAGTATTCCCGCAACAATCATAAGGCTACCTTTTTATAAAGGATAGCATGGAATATTAACGGAATTAAAAAAATGAGATCTTATACGTTTTTATAAAAATCCTCTTCGAATTTTTCAGGATACTTCGCTTGAATGTCCTTATAGAAATTGTGAAAATGTTTAAAATCAACTTTAATGTCCCCTGTTATATTATAGGGTTCAGCCACGGTTATACTTTTCGATCCGAAATCAAAGGCAACCATAACAATTGGTACATTGGCTCCTTTGGCAACATAATAGAACCCGGTTTTCCATTTATCTAATTTCTTGCGTGTTCCTTCCGGCGATAAGGCCAAAATGAAATCTTCACGGGAATTAAAAATATCAATAATTGCGTCTACCATGTTCGCACTCTTGGATCTATCAACCGGTGTACCTCCAAGCGCCCTGAATAAAAATCCATGAGGCGGTTTGAACAAGCTGTGCTTACCAATATATTTTGGATTGATACCATAGCTTGTCTTTGCTAAAATCCCTATGGGAAAATCAACCCAGCTTGTATGTGGAGCAACTATTATAATATATTTTTTTATTTCCGGAGGGAACTGATCGTGAATTTTCCATCCAAATAAATCACATAATATAAATTTTGATATTTTTTTCACCTGTTTAAAATTTTATAATTACTTAACAGATAGATAATTAAAAAATTTAGTTCAGATGTAACCCTGCCTGCCGGCAGGCAGGCACTATGTTCTCATATGAACTTATTTTAATCATTTCCTTTTGTGAATTTTTTATTAAAAAAGTTCATGTTCGTTTCATTAAATAATATCCTCAACTTTTCTAATATTCAATAATTTTTTGTAATATAGTAATTAATAGATACAATTGGATTTTATATTAAAATTAATACACTTATCTTAGTTAAGATCATGAAATACAATATTTTACGTAAATATGCTTAATTTAGAAAATCCAACTTGTTACAATTAATTTTATAATTATGACAGACAATTTAGTTTTTATCATACCGGTTATAAGCCTTGTAATTGGAGGAATATTAACCTACTTTTTTACAAAATTGAAATTTGAAAAGGAAACCTCTATTCTCGAGGAACGAACCAATGGACTTGACAGAGAGAAGACGGTAAATGAAGAAATTATCCATGAATTAAAAACATCTGTTGAGGCTATTCGTAATGAAAAAGAAAGTTTGAATATTGAACTTACCAAAAAAGAGGCCTTAATCAATAATTTACAGAATAAATTGGAGGATCAAAAGACAGATATAGAGAAATTACAAGAAAAATTCGCTAAAGATTTTGAAATTTTAGCTTCTAAAATTTTAGAGGAGAAATCTCAGAAATTTACGAAAAAAAACAAAGAGAATATTGAACAAATTTTAAATCCACTCCAGGAGAAAATTAGATCATTTGAGAAAAAAGTAGAAGAGACTAACAAAGAAAGCATAGACAGACAATCAGCCTTACGAACTCAAATCAGTAATTTGTCAAAATTGAATGAACGATTGAGTAGCGATGCTATTAACTTGACAAAAGCCTTGAAAGGTGATTCCAAAAAACAAGGAGACTGGGGTGAGTTTCAATTGGAAATATTATTGGAAAAAGTAGGTTTGCAAAAGGATATTCATTACAGTACCCAGGGGGGGTTTAGAGATGATGATCAAAATTTAAAAAAACCGGATTTCATTATTAATTTACCTGAGAACAAGCATTTGATCATCGACTCGAAAGTATCTTTGACCGCTTATGAAAAATATTTTAATGCGGACGATAAACTGGAAGAAACAAATGCATTGAAAAGTCATATTTTGAGTATTAGAAAGCATTTTAAGGAACTTGGTCTGAAGAAGTATAACGATTTATACAGTATCAACAGTCCGGATTATGTAATGATGTTCGTTCCTATTGAACCAGCCCTTATGATTGCTTTGCAGGAGGAGAATAATCTTTATTTAGATGCTCTGGATAAAAATGTAGTCTTGGTTTCCACTTCTACCCTATTGGCCACTTTAACTACCGTTGCCTCCATTTGGAAGCAAGAAGATCAAAAGAGAAATGTAATTGAAATTGCCAAACAGGCAGGCGCCTTATATGATAAATTTGAAGGATTAATTCAAGATTTACTTAAAGTTGGCAACCAATTGAATGCATCTCAAACAAGTTATAAAGCAGCAATGAATAAGCTTACCGAGGGCAAAGGAAATTTAATTGGAAGAGTAGAAAAATTAAAAACACTAGGTGCTAAGACCCAAAAATCGTTGCCTCAAAAAATATTAGAGAAAGCCAAGGAAAACTGAATTCTCCGGAAAATTTATTACCACTACATTTCTAATTGATGTAAGTTAATTCTTACTCATACGACATAGTTAAAAAATTACATTTGTTGATGACAAAGTTTTATGTTTTAATTATGATCACGATGTTCTTAAATCTCTCGATGACCTCACAGACCTGCTGTTCTGGGGGAATTCCGTTATCTAATAGCATTGGTTTACCAATAACAGGAAAAGGAGTATTGTTGTTGGGATTAAGTTATGACTATAACTATCTTAATACGCTAAAGAATGGAGATGATAAATTGGACGATAATTCCAGAACACGTACTACGCAGTCTTTGCTATTTAATGTTGGATATACTTTTACAAGAGATTTCTCTGTAGAGGCATTGTTTACCTATGTAAAACAGGAAAGAGTAATTGATATATTCGGGAATGTAAATGTAGATGGATCAAATGGTATTGGAGATGGTGTTTTGCTGTTCAAATATAATTTCAACCGACTTTTTAAAAAAAATAACATTTTAAGAATTGGACTGGGGACTAAAATACCCTTTGGTGCAACAGATAAAAAGTCGGATCAAGGTATTTTGTTGAACCCGGATTTACAACCGGGGAGTGGCGCATGGGACCTTATAGGATGGGCATTTTATTCCCAAACGTTTGATTTTAGACCATCTGCAAGTTTTTCAGCCACAACCATTTATCGATATACGGGGACCAACAATGATTTCTTAGGGAGTATTACCTATAGGTTCGGAACTGAGTTTCAAGCGGCTATTATTTATACGGATCAGTTTCTTATACATAAAACTTTGGTCGACCCAAGCCTGGGTATAAGGTATCGACAAGCTGGTCAAGATGAAATTGGAGGCTCTTTATTGGACAATACCGGTGGCAGATGGGTCACTGTAAATCCAACCATTATCGTTGAGATCATGGAAGACTTTAATTTCCTGTTGAAATTTGAAATACCCATATATAGCTATGTTGATGGAACGCAATTAACCCCCTCATTGAGGTCTACGGTAGGTCTTTTTTATACTATAAACTAATTAACTAAATACAGTAATCATGAAAAACATTTTTTTTATAGCAATTTTTAGTTCTCTTTTGATATTATCATGTTCTGATAGCAGCTCAATTGGTGACAATAACAATGATAATAGTAATAATAACAATAATCCACCGCCTTCGAATGATCGCGGACCCTGGTCTATCGACCAAAGTAAGGTTTTTGACGGAGGGCCTGGAAAAGACGGTATTCCAGCATTGATCAATCCAAATGTAACACTAGCTAGTGAAGATAATTTCTTAAATAACAACGATTTGGTTATAGGTTTAAAATACTCCAACCAAATTGTGGCCTTTCCACATAAAATATTAGATTATCATGAGATCATAAATGTAGATTTGAATACCGGACATTCTATAGCAATTACTTATTGTCCACTTACTGGGACCGGAGTTGGCTGGAATAGAGATTTTGATGGTACGAATACAACATTTGGTGTTTCCGGCTTATTGTATAAGAACAATTTAATTCCCTATGATAGAGAAACGGATAGTTATTGGTCGCAATTGAAATTAGAATGTGTAAATGGCAAACTGCTAAAACAATTACCTGAGACAACTTCATTACCAGAGATGAGATGGGCAGTTTGGAAAAAATTATATCCTGAATCAAGGGTTGTGAGCACAAATACTGGGCATTCAAGAAATTACGGGGTGAGTCCTTACGGAGATTACCCTACTAATAACGAATATTTTATCTTTCCAACGGAACCACTCAAAAATTTTATTGATGCCAAAGAGAGAGTTCATACGATAATAGCTGATGATACCGCAATAGTTTACAGATTTCTAAATTTTGGAAGAGGTCTGATAATTACTGATACTTTTGCCGGTAAAAATATAATTGTTGTTGGAAATGAAGACTTTATTGTTTCGTTTGAATTAGATGAAAGTACTAGTAACTTAGAATTTGTCTACAGTTATGATGATACGGAAATAATATTATCCGATAATGAGGGTAATAATTGGAACTTATTTGGTGAGGCCTTATCAGGCCCAAGAAAAGGGGCCTTTTTGAAAGCCGCCGAAACTTCGATGATGGCTTATTATTTTTCTATAGAAAATTTTTATCCGAACGTTGTTATATATAATTAGAGTCTGTCCATAAAGTAAGTGTTTAGTTAAGAATGTTCGAGTTCGAGGCTTGCGAAGTCATTTAAGATTAGGAGTTTACTTTTGTAAATGACTAATTTTAAATGAGAGCATAACGAAGAAATCGGACATTATGGACAAACACTAATTAGGTTGTTGCCATTCTTTTTCAAAAATTAGAAATATATTTGAAAAAGAATATGGCCATAATACATGAAAATACATATTATCCTCAATTTATATTTAGAAATAAACACTTCAATACAGCTTATAGAACATTATTTCATCGATTGAATATAAATTATAAGAGGAAAAGATTGGTGACCTGGGATAATGATTTTATAGATCTGGATTTTTCCCGCGTCGGTTCAAATAAAATTGTAATTCTCATGCATGGATTGGAAGGCAGCTCAGATTCCAATTATATAAAATCGTTAGTTGCTGTTCTGAATGATCAAAATTTTGATGTAGTTGTATTAAATTTAAGAGGATGTAGTGGTGAACCTAATCATTTGTTGAAATCCTATCATAGTGGTAAAACTGATGATCTGAAGGAAGTGATATCTTATCTGGAAACGGAGAACTTCTATAAAGAAATTAGTATTGTTGGTTTTAGTTTGGGAGGAAACATCACTTTGAAATATTTAGGGGAGCAAGGCAATACAATTCCTGCAATTTTAAAATCAGCTGTGACAATTTCCGTTCCGTGTGATCTTGAAGGTTCCTCTGATGCACTTGGCCGGTTTTCGAATAAACCTTATATGAAGCGATTTTTAAGGACTTTAAAGAAAAAAGCCTATGACAAAATAGAAAGATTTCCAGATTCTTCATTTACAATTCAAAATATTAAAAAGGCCAAAAATTTTTATGATTTTGATAATGCATTCACGGCTCCGGCACATGGTTTTGAAAATGCTTTTGATTATTGGAAAAAAAGCAGCAGTAAACAGTTTATTCCTAATATTAAAATTCCTACTTTACTTATAACTTCGTTTGATGATCCTTTTTTGTCAAGATCTTGCTTTCCTATGATAGAGGCTAAAGAAAATTCTTTTTTCAATCTGGAATTAATGAAATATGGAGGTCATGTTGGTTTTAATACCGGTTTTGGCATAGAAAATGATATGTGGTTGGAAAATAGGATCAGTGATTTTATTAAAATGTAAAAGGAAAGGATTATAACAGTAGATCAGGAATTTAGAAGTGAGTCTTTTATATTTTTATAATTGCTTTTTTATTTGAGACCTACTAGATCTGTTTAAGTATATTTGTACAAATAATGCCATTGAA
>DAOUPU010000039.1 GCA_030625995.1 Flavobacteriaceae bacterium | reverse complement strand
AACAGAAACTTCTTCACTAGATACCACATGATCCGCCTCAACCATTGTTAACAAATCATATAAACGTTCTATTCTTTCCAGACATTCTAGATGACCAATGGTAGGAAATTTATCAGGATCTTTAATTATTTCTTTGAATTTATCATCTTCGATATTGTATTTTTTGGCTACATTTTGCAGAAATGCTATTTCTTCCTCGGTAATAACACCATCTGAATAAGCAATTCTAACAATATTAGCAAAATGACTAATATTTCTCTTTAGCCCAACACCCATATATAAATCGGAAATACCCATTTTGAACATTTTATTGATTGCAACCTAAAAGGTACGATAATTTCAGCAAAATATTATCCTTTGACATAAATAATATATTGAAATTTTTGATTGTTAAAATAGTTAATCCTTAACACGTTTCCATCTTAAAGTTCCTATCAGCCATTTGGGCAAGGATCTATTTGGATCTCTTTTCCGTAGGTCAATATTCCATCCTAGTTTTTTAAGAATTGGAAGTTTATGTGTCTCTACAAACTCAATTGGTGTACCATCCGGATCTGAAATATATGCAAAATGCCCGGCGGTTTCACCCATATCAAAAGAATTACCGCTATCAACGGTAAAAGGAAATCCCTTTAATTTCACTTCTTCTCTTAATAAATCCATTCCTATTGTATCGAAACAAATATGAATAAATCCCAGATCACCCCAGATACGATCTTTATATATTTCCCTGCCAACTTCATCAATGAGTTGAACCAATTCTATTTGGGTAGGGCCAAGAAGTGGTGCAAAACCACCTGTACGCGATTTTGAATGTTTTAATAAGACCCTGCGAAGCTTATGATTTCCTCCGGGAAGACCCGAAAAATCGTCAAACACTCCGGTTTCATCATAAACAATTTCGTCATATTCTAAAATATCCTGATAAACTTTTAGTGACTTATCCATATTGCTCACCCCAATAATGGCACCGTATATTCCTCCGGTATTTGATCTAGTCTTTTCAAATACATATGCATTTTCTACTATCTGAAAAATATTATCAAAGGGGTCCTTTACAAAATAATGTTGTTTGGAATCTGGTGATCTCTCTAAATTTCCGAGCACATTTAACTGCTCCGATTTCATATCATTATATGCACTATCTGGATTTGTACTTTTTACTTTTGCTACAAAAATTCCTATATCTCCAAGTTGGAGTTCAAAATCAGCTTTTTCAGGTATCTTTCCCTTGTGTTGCCAAATTTCAAAGCCCCCACCTGACTGCATATTCATTGCCAGTGCTGCGTGTCTTTTTCGCTTTTCACCATCGGTATAAGGTAACATTAGTTCTGCAATCGCTTCATCTTCAAAAACTCGGATATTCATTCCAAAATGCCTTCTATACCAGTCCCAAGCCTTATGGACGTCCTCTACTCCTATCCCAATTTGTTGGATCCCAACTATTTTCTTAACTTTCATATATCAATATTTTCGAAGACTTCCTTTCTTTACAGTTTGATAAACTCACCTAATAAAGGATTTCATTACAAAATCATGGATAAAAATAATCATTTCAATTAAAAGAACATCCTTTCAAAACATTAAATCGTGAATTCCGTTATATTTGCCAAAACAATTTATAATTGAATAAATCCATTATTGTTGATTTTTATGACCAATTTGACAAGATAAATCAAGTTGTTCAAGCTTTAAAAGAAAAAGAAAACCAAATTGAAATATCAAATTTGGTCGGATCTTCATTGTCTTTTGCGATATCTTCCATTTTTAAAAAAATTGAAAAACCTTTTTTATTAATTTTTAACGACAAGGAGGAAGCCGCCTATTATTTAAATGATTTAGAACAAATATTAGGAAATCAAAAATCAAATTTGCACAAACAAGATGTACTTTTTTATCCTGGATCCTACCGTAGACCATATCAAATTGAAGATACCGATAATACAAATATTTTATTGAGGGCAGAAGTGCTTAATAGAATTAATTCTCAAAAAAAACCTGTAATAATAGTAACCTATGCAGATGCTTTATTTGAACAAGTAATTACCAAAAGTGAACTAAAGCGCAACATACTAAAGTTAAATGTAGGTGAAGAATTATCTCTGGATTTTTTGAATGAACTTTTACATGAATACAATTTCAATCGAGTTGATTTTGTTATTGAACCCGGTGATTTTGCCGTAAGGGGAGGTATTATTGATGTGTTTTCTTATTCAAATGAAGAACCTTATCGAATTGAATTTTTTGGAGATGAAGTTGATAGCATTCGAACTTTTGATATAGAGAGCCAATTATCAATCGACAAAAAGAATAAAATCAACATTATGCCCAATGTTGAAAACAAATTATTAGAAGAAAAAAGAGAAAGTTTTTTAAAATATATTTCTTCTAAAACGATCATAACTGTTCAAAACGAAGACATTATTAGCACTCGATTGGATAAATTATTCTCTAAATCTGAAGAAACCTTTCAAAAACTGTCCGGCGAAATAAAACAATCAAAACCTGAAGATCTGTTTTGTAATGGTAATCTGATCTTACAGCAGTTATTAGATTTTCAATTATTGAACATTCGAACAAAAAAAACCAACCTAAAAGAAACTGATAATATATTAGATCAAAGGACATCCCGTGCTATAATATTCAACACTTCTCCTCAACCCTCCTTTAACAAACAATTTGATCTATTAATAAAGAACCTTCAAGATAATTCGCAAAAAAAGTATACCAATTATTTGTTCTGTGATAATGAAAAACAGGCCCAACGTTTTCATGATATTTTCGATGATGTAGATGAAGAAATACAATATCAAACCATTGTTAAACCTCTTTATCAAGGATTTTTAGATAATGATCTAAAAATTGCTTGCTATACCGATCATCAAATTTTTGAACGATACCATAAATTTAGATTAAAAAGTGGCTTTGTTAAAAAACAAGCTATTAGTTTAAAAGAACTGAATAATTTGGTAATAGGCGATTATGTAACTCACATTGATCATGGTATTGGAAAATTCGGGGGATTGCAAAAAATAGATGTTGAAGGGAAAAAACAAGAGGCGATCAAGTTAATTTATGGAGACAGAGATATTCTGTACATAAGCATCCATGCATTGCATAAAATTACCAAGTTCAATGGCAAAGATGGTAAGGCTCCTAAAATTCATAAGCTAGGTTCCAATGTCTGGAATAAACTGAAGCAAAAAGCCAAATCGAGGGTTAAACATATAGCATATAATTTGATTCAACTTTATGCCAAGCGTAAAATGCAAAAGGGATTTGTATATAACCCTGACAGTTATCTACAACATGAATTAGAGGCCAGTTTTATGTATGAAGATACCCCTGATCAGTTACTGGCAACACAAGATGTAAAGGCTGATATGGAAAAAGGTCAACCAATGGATAGGCTGATTTGCGGAGATGTTGGTTTTGGCAAGACAGAGGTTGCAATAAGAGCAGCCTTTAAAGCTGTTGATAATGGTAAACAAGTGGCTATCCTTGTACCTACTACCATTTTGGCCTTCCAACATGCAAAAACCTTTAGAGAAAGGTTAAAAGATTTTCCCGTCATAATTAATTATTTAAATCGTTTCAAAACAACCAAACAACGTAATGAGATAATTAAAGGACTAAGCGATGGCAGTATAGACATTATTATTGGCACCCACCAATTGGTGAGCAAAAACATAGTCTTTAAAAATTTAGGTTTATTGATTATAGATGAAGAGCAAAAATTTGGAGTGGCAGTTAAAGACAAGCTAAAAACTATCAAAGAAAATGTGGATACATTGACCTTAACAGCAACTCCCATACCGCGAACATTGCAATTTTCACTGATGGCTGCACGTGATTTATCTATAATCAAAACACCTCCACCTAACAGACATCCTATTGAAACAAATGTTGTTCGCTTTAACGAAGAGATCATCAGAGATGCAATCAGATATGAAATTAGTCGTGGAGGACAAGTTTTTTTTATACATAACAGAATTGAAAATATTAAGGAAGTAGCAGGAATGTTGCAACGATTAGTTCCCGATGCAAAAATTGGAATTGGTCATGGGCAGTTGGACGGTAAAAAATTAGAACAGCTCATGCTTTCCTTTATAAATAATGAATTTGATATTCTAGTTTCAACAACTATTGTTGAAAATGGATTGGATGTTCCAAATGCGAACACAATTTTTATTAATAACGCAAATAATTTTGGATTAAGTGACCTGCACCAAATGAGAGGGAGAGTAGGTCGATCCAATAAAAAAGCTTTTTGTTTCTTTATCACCCCGCCCTATCATGTAATGACAGACGATGCACGGAAAAGGATTCAAGCCTTGGAATTACATTCAGATCTGGGAAGTGGCTTGAATATAGCCATGAAAGATCTGGAAATTAGAGGTGCCGGAGATTTGTTGGGTGGTGAACAGAGCGGATTTATTAATGATATAGGTTTTGATACCTATCAAAAAATACTTAATGAAGCGATCGAGGAATTAAAAGAAACGGAGTTTAAAGATCTATATAAAGATGACCTTCGTAAGCCAAAGGAGTTTATCAAAGAAGTTCAAATAGATACGGACTTTGAAATTTTATTTCCAGATGATTATATCAATAGTATCACCGAAAGGTTAAGTCTGTATAATAATTTAAGCAAATTAAAAACCGAAGATGAACTTCTGGAATTTGAGAGACATTTAATTGATCGATTTGGTGAACTACCTTTACAGGTGGTTGATCTGCTGAATAGTGTAAGAATAAAATGGATGGCCAAAAAACTTGGCTTAGAACGTGTCATTTTGAAACAAAAAAGAATGATTGGATATTTTATCTCCAATCAAAAAAGTGATTATTATCAAAGTGATTCTTTCACTGACATATTAAAATACGTACAGAATAACAGCGAAATGTGTGTTATGAAAGAGAAAGAAACAAAAAAAGGATTGCGATTATTGATTACTTTTATACGAATTGATTCTGTTGAAAAAGCATTGGATATTTTAACCAGCATCAGGCATTAAAAAATCTATTAGAGTATGAAAAGCCAACATTCAAAACATCTTTTTCAACTACTCCTTGCAACTTTATTTATTAGTACATCAGCTCCTCTGGGGAAATTTATTGCCATGCCTCCTCCTGTTATTATCTGGTGGCGATCTGCTTTAGCTATGGTGTTTTTATACTTATTTTGTAGATATACAAAAATAGATCTCAAGATAAAATCGAGAAAAGACGGTCTGACTTTTTTTATTGGTTCCTTATTCTTGGGTGCACATTGGATTACTTATTATTATGCCTTAAAATTTTCGAATGTAGCTATTGGAATGTTGTCTTTATACACCTATCCCGTTATAACATCATTATTAGAACCGATTTTTATTAAAGTAAAACTCAACCCTGTTCATATCCTTCTGGGATTGATAGTATTATTAGGAATTTATATTCTTGCTCCTGATTTTGACCTACAAAGTTCTCATTTTAAAGGCATTGTATTTGGTCTCATGTCATCTGTATTTTATGCTATAAGGATATTGATGTTAAAACAACATATTGTGAAATATAATGGAATAATGTTAATGTTTTATCAGGTATTTATTTTGAGCATTGTGTTATTCCCTGTTCTCTTTTTTATGGATACTTCAAATATTCAAACCCAGTTTCCGTATATAATTGTATTAGCTCTTGTATCAACTGTTTTTGGACATACAATGATGGTCCAGAGCTTCAAATATTTTGCTGTAAGTACCTCAAGCATCATTAGTAGTGCCCAACCCATTTACGGAATAATTATTGCTTATTTTTTCTTGAATGAAATTCCAACTTGGAATACTTTTTTTGGTGGATTATTGATTCTTTCAACAGTAGTGATCGAGAGTGTCAGGTCAAGAAATATAGTAAATAGAGGATGAATTTTAGAGATAATTTAGACTTGTTTTTTGTTAATAAGTAAAGCATTAGTTTATCTTATCATAGATTTTCAATACTTTTTTTTTTGTACTTTTTTAAAATATTTAAGCTGAATTCATTCATTTTCACTTTAAATTAATTTGAAGTTGTTCCTAAAGTTATATTACAAAAACATTGCTAATTGATTTAACTATTAAGCTATCTGTTATTCAGAAGTTTAAAGTCTTGAGTATATTTCAATTATCTCTTGAGTGATTTTTTTTATACGACTTCCTCACCTAATAAATTAATATGAAAAAAATATCTGCAAAAAAAGTCTTTGTATTAGACACTTCAGTTTTACTTTTTGATCATGACGCAATTACCAGTTTTGAAGATAATGATGTTGCTATTCCAATAACTGTTCTGGAAGAGTTAGACCAATTTAAGATTGGCAACGAAACAAAAAATTTTGAAGCTCGTGAAATAATTCGAGTATTAGATAAATTCTCCGGAAAAAGCGGGTTAGATAATTGGATCAGTTTGGGAGAAAATAAAGGGAGGTTTAAAATTCTGATGGATTCATTAAATATTGAAAAAGTCGATGCAGAAGAAATTTATGGCAATAGGAAAAATGATCATAAAATAATTAACGCTGCTCTTTCCCTTCAAAACGAAGAAAAAAATGCGATAATTATATTGGTTACAAAAGATATTAATCTCAGGTTAAAAGCAAAGGCTATTGGTTTGATATCTGAGGATTTTGAAACCGGTAAAGTAAAAAATTTAAAGGTCTTTACGAATGGGCTTCCTGTGATCGAAAATATTGATGCACAGGTCATTCAAAATATATATCAAAAAAGCTATATACAAGAAGATGGTGTTCTAGGGACTCAAAAAATTACCAACGGCTATTACATCCTAAATAATTGTTCTAATTCTGTTTTAGCCAGATATAACGGTGTTACAGATCAAATAGAAAAAGTAGATAAAAAATATGTGTTTGGTATCAAGCCTCGAAATGCGGAACAAACATTTGGTTTGAATGCTCTTCTTAATGAAGATATAAAGTTAATCGCCTTAGAAGGTGTTGCAGGAACAGGGAAAACGCTGCTGGCATTGGCTTCGGCCTTGGAACAAAAAAATAAATATGATCAAATTATCTTAGCCCGCCCCATTATTCCACTAAGCAATAGAGAAATTGGCTTTTTACCGGGAGATGCAGATGATAAAATTTCGCCCTATATGCAACCCTTATGGGATAATTTAGCTTTTATAAAGAAGCAATTTAAGGCTAATGAAAGAAAGAGTAAGATACTGCAAGAGATGGAAGATTCAGGCATGTTAACAATAACTGCCTTAGCTTTTATCAGAGGAAGAAGCCTTTCGAATGCCATTTTTATTATTGATGAAGCACAAAACCTTACTCCGCACGAAGTGAAAACTATAATTACCAGAGCAGGAGAAGGTACCAAGGTAATATTTACCGGAGATATTCATCAAATTGACACTCCATATATGGATGAGCAAAGTAATGGACTAACTTATCTGATAGACCGATTAAAAGGTAATGTCTTGTTTTCTCATATCAAATTGAAAAAAGGAGAGCGATCTGAACTTGCTAATTTAGCCAATGAACTTCTATAAAAGGTATTAACATCTTCTACAAGCTAATCCCAAGGTTTAAAAACTATGGGGTTAGTTTACTTTACAGCAGACAAATTCAACGATTTTTATAGATCCGGAGATATCAGTTTCTCAATGTTGAAATTCACAACGAAATATTTTTTGTTACATTTTTGTTCTTGATTCGTCATATTGAAAACAAAAACAAAAAACTGATGAAATATTTTTTATTCTTAATTGCTTTAGTTGTTCTTACATCGTGCTCGGCACAAACTTCATTTAATAGTTTTTACAAGGAAAACAATGACAACTCTGATTTTTCAATTGGGTTTAGTAATTCTTTAATTGGTAGTTTTCTGTCTGATGATGACGAGGAAATGAAAGAACTAATAAAAAAGGCTAAGCATACCCGTATTATGGTTTTTTCTGATAATTGGGAAAAGACAAATTCTAACTTTGCCAAATTTATTAAACATTCAGGTTTTGATAAGCTTTTAAAAATTAGGGATAATGATGACAAAATAAGCTTGTTTATACTTGAAGAAAAAGAGTTAATAAAAGAAATTATTGTTCAAATCTCAACCGGAGATGAACTTGTACTACTAGGTTTAAAAACAAATTTAACCCATGATGATCTCGCTAAAATATTTAGTGACAATCACATTACTTTTAATTAATCTTGAGTTTAAGTAACGTCAACCTTTCTGATCAAATTAGAGAGGACTCTGGGTAAGAACCTTTTTACATAAACGGCTAATTTCTCCATAAATCCACCAATAACAATTTCTTGCCTATTTTGAGAGATTGCTTTCAAGGCAATCTTCGCAAAATCATCAGGCTTTAATCCCTTAGCAGTTGCGCTATCTAACTTGTTCTGTTTGCTTCCGTCTCCGGTCAAGGCATTCATAGAAACATTTGTGTTGACAAATCCCGGACAAATTAAGGTGATGGTAATATTATAATCGTATAGCTCCGCTCTTAAACTGTCAAAAAAACCATGTAAAGCATGTTTTGATCCAGAATATGAACTCCTTAGAGGTGTGCCTATCTTTCCAACCACACTAGAAATAACAACTATTTGTCCACTTTTTTTATTAATGAAATGTGGTAGTAAAGCTTTGGTCAAACCTATGGTTCCAAAATAATTGGTCTCAAAAATTGTTCTATCTACGCTTAGTTCAGTATCCTTTGCCAATGCTCTTTGACTTATCCCTCCACTATTGATTAAAATATCAACGCCATCAAAAAAAGCTGTAGCTGTATTTACCTTTTCTTCAAAGAATTCATAATTGGCCAGATCCAATGGTAAAACTTCCACCCTCTTCGGGTTTTGACATTCCTTCTTCACTTCATTCAATTTCTCTTCATTTCTGGCAGATAATATTAAATTCGCACCCTGAATTGAAAAATCGAGAGCCATTGCTCTTCCAATTCCTGAAGAAGCTCCTGTTATCCAAATAGTTTTATTCTTAAACTTCATTTATAAAATATTTTTGCGTTAAACCCTAATTATGCACTAGTAAGTTTATTACGTATTGAAATCGCTGCAAAATATACCGTTTTACTTCTTTTTGAAGTTTAACCATAGCGGCCCCGAGCACTCGGGGTGCATAAATTGCTAAAAAGTCATATTTTACCCGCCTTGCCGTCGAGGCAGGTTGTGTTTTCAATCCTCATAACAAAATTCTAATACATAATTCGGGTTAAAATTATAACTTTAAATTAACTTTGAAAAAATATTTTTTTATGATAAAAAAAATCTTAATTCTATTAGTTTTAATACCTGCTTGCCTGCAAGCACAAAATACTATCAAGGGAACCATAGCTCCCAGCGAAAACTTTAGCTGGATCTTATTATACAAAATAAAAGATGGTAAACAAATTTATTTAGACAATGCCGAAGTCAATAATGGTGCTTTTGAATTTACCATTAATGGATCTGAACATCCAGGAGTTTACAAGGTTTTTTACCAATTAGAGAATCAACTCTATGTTGAATTTATTTTTAATAAAGAAAATGTTGAATTCACATTTGATCCCTATGATTCGTTTAATACAATCAATTTTTTGGAGTCCGATGAAAATATCCTCAATCAAAGATATTATAATACCATAACAAATAATCAATCTGAATTGGACTCCTTGCAAGTGGCTTATTTTAATAGTAATGATTCTAAGGAACTAAAAAGGGTTCGTAAATCGTATAAAGAAAAACTTGAAGAAGTCAACACAAATCAACTGAACTTTGAAAACCAATCGAAAGGGAAGCTGGCAAACAATTTTATCAAAGCCAGTAAACAATACAATCCGAAGAATCCAATCAGGACACCGGAGGATTATTTGATTCAGGTTAAAGAGCATTTCTTCGATGCTATTGATTTTGAGGATCCGATTCTGCTAAATTCAACTGTTATAAGTGATAAAATAATGGATTTTATATTTTATTTAAATCAAAACGACGATCTAAGCACTTTAGATCAAATGCAAAAAGAATCTATTAACATTAGTTTGTCAAAAATTGAATCGAATTTAGATTTTAAGAAAAATGTTGAAGAAAGTATATTAGATCAATATGCCACAGAACAGAACGAAGAGATGGTAAATTTTATGTTAACCGAACATTATGATAATTTACCTGTTGCTCTTCAGAATGAGGCGCTGAGAAAGCATGTTCTCTCAGAAATAAAAACCTCCATAGGGAAAAAAGTACCCAATATCACTTGGGAAGAAAATGGGGCTGTTAAGAGTCTGTACGATCTGGATGGTGCAGATTATTATATCGTCGTTTTTTATAGTTCGGGTTGCCCACATTGTCAAATTGATATACCTGTATTATACGACTTCATCGAGGATGTTTCCAATATAGAAGTGATTGCAATTGGACTTGAAGATGAGAAAACATCTTGGGAGGAAATGGCGAGTGGCTTTGATAAATTCACCAATATTTTGGACCTAAATAAATGGGAGAGTCATAGAGTTCAGGATTTTGGCATTATCAATATACCAAATTACTTCATTTTAGATAAGGACAAAATTATTATTGCCAAGCCTGAAGATGTGGAAGAACTGAAGAAATATTTCCCCTAATTAAAATATATTTAATATAATTGTGTTGAAAGTTTGAATTTATGAAATGAACATGAATAAACCCACCGGCCGGCTGGTTTTTAATTAACCTATTTCTTGATAATTACAAAATTTTAAACAGACGAAAAAAATAATAGAAATACACGAAATTGATTTAAAGAAATTGTCAGGAAATCCAAATGCATATCGTGATAGAATTGGAAATTACAGACTTGGTTTTTATTGTGAAAAACAGACTGTTATTTTGGCTAGATTCTTAAAAAGAAATGATATATATAAAGTTTTCTCCGAATAATAGACAATTAGAATCTAGAAATGAAAAAAGGCATCTTCTAAATGCTCAATTTTGATTTCATTCTCCGTTTTAATAATTGCAATTACGTCAAAGCGCACATTGACATCTAGATCATTTCTGCTTACATATTCATCGACTGCCTTTACTAAAAGTTTTATTTTTTTAGGTTTTATAAAATCCTGGGGGTTCCCAAAATAATCTGTGGATCTGGTTTTAACCTCAACAGCCACTAAAGTATTTTCTATTTGGGCTATAATATCTACTTCTGCTTTTTGAAATCGCCAATTTCTTTCTTTGATCTTATATCCTTTTTTAACCAAAAGATCAATGGCTTTGTTCTCACCCCAATTTCCAAGTTCATTGTGTTCTGCCATATATAACCAATTCCAATATTAAAATTTTGTGTTTTTTACTTTTATCTAAAATTTATTTTAGTTTTCTTCTTAGTAACTTTTAAGTCGACATAATCTCCAAAAATTAAAGCGCGATTATCATCTATATGTCCTGCTTGAAAATTAAAAACAACAGGAAAATCCGTCCCCTCGATCGATTCCAGAACTATTTCTTCCAAGGTCTTTCCAAACTTATTCCCTCCATTTTTTTTTATCCTAAAATCCCCTACAATAAGACCCTTACACTTTTCAAAATAACCCGCTCTTTTTAAACTGATCATCATTCTGTCAATATGATATAGCGCCTCTCCTACATCTTCAATAAATAGAACTTTTCCATTCATATTCAAGGAAATATCTGATCCCAACATACTGTAAACCAACGACAAATTTCCCCCAACAAGCTGTCCGGTACTTTCTCCCTCCCTATTGTATTTTGAGGATGGCAATTTATAATTCAATTTTTTACCAAACAAGGCATTGTGCAAAGAAACAATTGAGGGTTTTTGTTCAGGATTATTCAACTTTAAAGTTAGAGGCATTTGTCCGTGAATAGTTTGATAACCAAGTTGGTGTATTTTATTATGCAAAACTGTAATATCAGAGTAGCCAATGATCCATTTAGGATTTTCCAAAAACTTCTTAAAATTAAGATCGTCGATAATTCTAACCGTTCCATAACCGCCTCTCGCACACCAAATTGCTTTGATACTTGGGTTATCCAGTGCTTTCTGTAAATCTTCTAACCTTTCCTTGTCCGTACCAGCAAAAGTATTGTCCTGGGACAACATGTGATTCCCGAAAAATACAACCAATCCCCAATGATTTGCCAGCTCAATTCCGGGATCTACCGAATTTCTACTGCTCAACTTTCCTGCTGGTGATAAAATAATTATAGTATCCCCCTTTTTTAAATTTGGCGGTTTTACCAAATCTCGTATGACAGAAACTCCCATATCATCCTGAGAAAATAGTGAAACTGAAAACAAAAACAGGAACAATTTAAAGGTATTTCTATTCAGAAAAATCGAAGTCATGTGTGAAATTTAATGGTAAAAATAGTTAATTAAATTAAATCGCCATGTTTACCCTTTTCCTTACTTTTGTGTACTTAAATTATATTCATGCAAGATCAGAAAACATCGTTGCCCAATGCTGAGAGATACACCATCACAGCGGCTTTGCCATACACTAACGGACCTATCCATATTGGACATTTGGCAGGTGTTTATATTCCTGCTGATATTTATGCGCGCTATTTGCGATTAAATAATAAAGATGTTGCTTTTGTATGTGGTTCGGATGAACATGGGGTACCCATTACCTTAAAGGCAAAAAAAGAAGGAATTACCCCACAAGAAGTGGTGGATAAATACCATGCCATTATCAAAAGATCCTTTGAGGATTTTGGAATTACATTTGACAACTATTCAAGAACATCTGCAAAAATTCATCACGATACCGCATCTGATTTCTTTAAAAATTTATATGATAAGGGTAAGTTCATTGAAGAGGTTTCTGCTCAATTATATGATGACGAAGCGAAACAATTTTTAGCGGATAGATTCGTAATTGGTACATGTCCGAAGTGTGGTAATGAAGAAAGTTACGGCGATCAATGCGAAAATTGTGGCACCAGCCATAATGCTACTGATTTGATCAATCCCAGGTCAGCTATCACAGGAAATATCCCAACTTTGAAAGAAACAAAACATTGGTATTTACCTCTGAATGAATACGAAAACTGGTTAAAAGAATGGATCGTTGAAGGGCATAAAAACGACTGGAAAACCAATGTGCTGGGCCAGGTAAAATCCTGGACAAACGATGGTTTAAAACCACGAGCAGTGACCCGTGATCTGGACTGGGGCATTCCGGTGCCATTGGAAGGTGCAGAGGGGAAAGTTTTGTATGTGTGGTTTGATGCTCCTATTGGATACATTTCGTCTACAAAAGAATGGGCAGAAAGAGTAGGAAAAGATTGGGAGCCCTATTGGAAAGACAGGAACACTAAATTGATCCATTTTATAGGAAAAGACAATATCGTTTTTCACTGTATCATCTTTCCGAGCATGCTAAAAGCAGATGGAAATTATATTCTACCGGAAAATGTACCGGCAAATGAATTCTTGAATTTAGAAGGGGATAAAATTTCTACTTCTAAAAACTGGGCAGTTTGGCTGCATGAATATTTAGAAGAGTTTAAAGATAAACAGGATGTCCTTCGATATGTATTAACCGCAAATGCACCCGAAACAAAAGATAATGATTTTATGTGGAAAGATTTTCAGGCCAGAAATAATAATGAGTTGGTTGCTATTTTTGGTAATTTCATTAATCGCGTTGTTGTTTTAACCAATAAATATTATAATGGGCTTGTCCCTATGGCAGGAGAGTTATCTGAAGTTGACCAAAACACCCTGAACAAGTTAAAAGAATATCCACAAATAATTTCCGATTCAATTGAACGATACAGATTTAGGGAAGCTCTGGCAGAATTGATGAACCTGGCCAGATTAGGAAATAAATATCTGGCAGATGAGGAACCATGGAAACAGATCAAAACAGATCCGGAACGGGTTAATACTATTATGAATATCGCACTGCAAATTGCAGCTGGATTATCCATTTTATCGGAGCCATTTTTACCTTTTACTTCTTCAAAATTGAAATCAATTTTAAAGAATGTTGAACTAGTTTCTGAATGTGATTGGAACGATCTAGCGACGATACCTGCTGGTCATCAAATAGGGAAACCGGAATTACTTTTTGCAAAAATAGAGGACGCGGAGATTCAATTGCAAATTGATAAATTAGAAGCTACCAAAGAAGGCAATAAGGAGGAGATAGTAGAACCGCAAAAAGAAACTATAGGATTTGATGATTTTACCAAACTAGATATTAGAATCGGTACGATCCTGGAAGCGGTTAAAGTTCCAAAAACAAAGAAACTGCTTCAATTAAAGGTGGATGTTGGTATAGACACAAGAACAATTGTTAGTGGCATTGCGGAAAGTTTTAAACCAGAGGATATTATAGGTCAAAAAGTATCCGTTTTGGTAAATCTTGCTCCTCGAACATTAAGAGGAGTGGAGAGCCAGGGTATGATCTTAATGGCAAACACACCGGATGGTAAACTTACTTTTGTAGAGCCGGAAAACGATACCGTTTCTAATGGAGGTCAAATAAGTTAATAAAATTTTTATGTAATTTTATTTTAAAACAGATATCAAGTACCTTGTTATCTGTTTTTTTATGCGTTAAAAAAATAGTCCTTGTCAACCTTTTTAACTTTTAATTCGTCTATTTAAATATAAGGCCTTTAAAATACATGCGGAAAGTCATTAAGCTAAATAACGATACCCAATTGATTAAGCAATCGCTTAAGAACAACAGAAAGGCCCAAAAACTGTTATACCATAAATATGCACCAAAAATGTTGCGTTTATGTACCTATTATATAAAAGACTTCCAACAGTCAGAAGAAGTTATGTTGAGTGGTTTTTTTAAAGTCTTTACTAAACTTTCAATGTATTCAAACAAAGGGAGTTTTGAAGGGTGGATTAGAAAAATAATGGTTTGGGAATGTATTTCTTATTTACGTAAAAAGAAGAAGCTTATTTTCACTAATGAGATCGAAACTTTTGGAGGGTTTATTGAAAATGAAGTGGAGTTGAATATAGCGGTGGAAGACCTTTATCAATATGTGAATCAACTACCTAATGGATGTAAAGTTATATTTAATATGTATGTAATTGATGGATATAAGCATGCTGAGATAGCTGAAATACTACATATTTCAGAAGGAACTTCAAAAACACAATTATCAAGAGCCAGAAAATCATTGCAAAAAATGATATCTAAAAATCAAAATAAATATCATGGAACAAAATAAATATCGAGAACAAGTTCAAAATAGCACTATTATTCCGTCGGATGATTCATGGGACAAGCTAAGCAAGAAACTTACTGACCATGACAACGATAAAATAAATAATAAACGGTTATTTATGAAGTATGCCGCTTCTTTGTTATTTGTCATTTCCATCGGTTTCTATTTCTTACCACTCGAAAATGAAATTTCAACAGACGAATTTAAAGCAAGTCCCAAAGTAGATAAATCCTCCATAAAATCTTCCGTTGCTAATTCTGATACCGAACCCTACCCTGCATCACCAACATTAAATTCAACATTGATAAAAAAGACGGTACCTAAGACACAATTAGACGAAATAATTTATTATAAAGTGGAAGAAAGTGTGGCTATTAATAATGAGGACAATAAATTACAAAATGAAAATTCTCATAAAGAAGTCTATGATGATTTCACAACAAACACCTTAATGGCCACTTCCAAAAAAGTACACAATGCAGATACAGATCATGAAGTTGAAGAGTTATTAAAAAATGCCAATCTGAAAATAGAAAAAAATGATCATTATTTAAATAAAACAAAAATCAGTGCAATGGTTCTTTTAGAAGAGATAGAAGATGACCTAGAGAAAGAGACCAGAAGAAAATTATTTGAAAAAATAATAATCACTATAAAAAACCCAACGGAAATAGAAATTACCGATCGAAGCAAATAATCTAAAAATTCATGAAAAAAATATTTATTATCGGAATATTACTGGGTCAGTTGTTCTGGTGTCACCAAATTTTTGCACAAGAAACTCC
>DAOUPU010000185.1 GCA_030625995.1 Flavobacteriaceae bacterium | reverse complement strand
CTTCCTGATGTGGCGAAGCATAAATTTCCTGATAATAATGAGGACCTGTTGCGCCGGCTACTGCATCCGATTGTTTTACCCAACTGATCCCGCCATTTTTTGATATAAATACGCCTCCCTTTGTTCTGTCTAATTCAATAGCGGCATAAATTACATTGGAATCAAAAGGTGAGATTGCCAATCCTATTTTTCCTAAGTTCGATTTCGGTATGCCTTCTGTCATTTTAATCCAACTATCACCTCCATCTGTACTTTTATAAATTCCTGAGCCAGATCCGCCTCCCAAATAGGAGGCAACTGTTCTATGCCTTTGCCATGTAGCTGCAAAGAGAATATCAGAATTATCAGGATCAATCAATAAGTCAGTAGCTCCTGTCCATACCTCATCACCTAATGTTTTTTTCCAAGTTTTTCCAGCATCAATCGATTTATAAACCCCTCTTTCTCCTCCTTTGCTCCAAAGTGGACCTTGAACTGCTACCCAAATAACATCAGAATTTTCCGGATGAACAATTATTTTCGAGATGTGCTCTGATCTTTTCAGACCCATATTCGTCCACGTTTTTCCATCGTCTTTACTCACATAGATACCATCACCATAACCTACATGCCTCCCTCCCACATTTTCTCCGGTTCCTACCCAAATTGTACTTGAATTATTTGGATCAATTGTTATACATCCTATAGAATAACTTTTTTGCTTATCAAAAATAGGACTCCATGTGGTACCTGAATTTACAGTTTTCCATACACCTCCCGAGCCCACTGCTATATACCAAATATTTTCATTTTCCGGATGAATTGCTATATCGGCTATTCTTCCTGAAGTAAAGGAAGGGCCCAAGCTTCTGAATTCTAATCCTTCATAAGTTTCAGATGTCAATTTTTGCGCATTTAAAGACAATGTCACAACAAAACAAAGCCAAAATAACTTTGCATTTAACATATATTTCATTCCATTTGATTTAAGTCTCTTAAGTAGAGTGTTATTATTTAGAACAAGGTAAGAAAATATCTTATTTCTATCTTTAATTTTAGCTATATTCAATTGTAAGTCTTTTTGTTATTTTCGATTAGTTAAATTGGAGCATTCGAGCCGATATCAGTCTCATAAGTAAATAAATATTTCTTTTATCTCATTTATTCTATTTTAAATAAAAAAAATTATTTTTACGATGAACTTTATTAAAGCAATATAATAATTATCTCTAAAAACAATTTCATGAAGAACTATTTATACTCTATCATTCTGATCTTTAGCATCATCATCATTTCTTGTGCAAAGAAAGAGGTACTGAAATCAGAAGAGCAATTATTGCGTATTTCCTATACAAGTAAAACAGACAATACGGAGCGTGATTACTTTTTATATCTTCCAAAAGGCTATGATCAAAATTCTGACAAAAAATGGCCGGTTCTAATGTTCTTACATGGAGATGGCGAAAGAGGCAACGGAAAAGAAGAATTGGACTATACTTTGATCCATGGCCCACTTTATGAGGCTTGGATACAAAAAAGAGACCTTCCTTTTATAATGATCGTACCACAAATGCATATGTTTGGACGGGATACGCTTGGCATAAGTTATATAGATAATAGAACATCAGAATGGATTCCGAAGCGATTGGCAAAAGGAGTTCCTGACAGACCGAATATTTTTGTGTCCGATCAGCCAATGCGTGGTGCTATTGTGGCTGACACTATTCCAGGTAACATTCGTACGGATGCCGGTTGGGATAATCAGGAAGAAGATCTATTGGCAATGATAGATAAGACCTTAAAAGATTATCATGCCGATGTAAACAGGGTTTATCTGAGTGGATTGAGCTATGGTGGGTTTGGTACCTGGTATATCGCAAGTAAAAATCCGGAACGTTTTGCAGCCATAAACCCCGTGGTTGGCTGGGGAGATCCCAGACTGATGGAATCTTTAGCTAATCATAAAATTCCGGTTTGGGCATTTGCAGGTGGAAGAGATAATACGGTTCAAGTACAATATTTCTTCGCAGGAATCAATAAATTAGAAGCACTTGGTAATGACAATATCAGGTTTACCATTCATGAAGATATGGGACATGATACCTGGCGGCGTGTCTATGGAGGTGAAGACATATATAATTGGTTTTTGGAGAATAGTAAAGATTAGTACTTGAATATTAACTTAAATGGTCCCTTTTCTTATCGTTATGAAAAGTGGCTTGTCGGGTTTTATTAGGAAAAATGAGATTGAAAAAATCCCAAAACTAATGTTTTGGGATTTTAAATTTTAGCAAAGATTCTAAGGTTAATATATTAGGTTACTATTGTATAGTTAACATTAACGAGCCATTTTAATTAGTTTGGCCATATACACATATTTCATATCTCGTTTAGCGATTCCATCCATAACCGCTTTAAGTTGTTGTTCGTTTAATTCTTCACCACCTGTCATGCTGCTATTAAAAACTTGTTCAAAGTCTTTAAACATATTAACTGTTATATGCGATGCATAAGTATCACTTCCGATGGGCGACATAAACCTTAACAATCCCCAGCTTCCTTTGGATCCATTGTCCACCTGTTTTTGATGCATTGGCTGAAACACTTCCTTCTCCGCCTTTTCATAGGCACTACTGTTCCCAAATTCAACTTTCATCATATCAATTGAAGCAACAGTTCCAATCGCCATTTCAAAATCGCCCTTTGTGACAGCTATTTGTTCCAAATATATCCTTACAGCCAGATCTCTGGTCCCGCCGGACTTTCCAATTTTTTTTCTTAGTTCTTCTTCCGACATCTCAGGGTACGCAGCTTTAACTGCTTTCATAAAATCACCAGATCCTTCGAACATTTTTACCGGATCATCATACAAATTTACCGTCAGATACTGAAACCCCTGGCTTTCACCTCCAGGTTGTAGGGACCAAAGGTCCCATCCTATAATATCTCCATTTTTAACACGTTGTTCATGAATTTTTTCCCAAAATGACTCAGTTTCCCTATAATCACTTTCTTGTTCATTATCCACTTTCATAAACTCAAATATCAGATATAGTTTATCCTGAGCAAATGAATTAAAACTGATTATAATAACGCCAAGCAGTAGTACAAATTTCTTCATAATTAATTGAATTTTAATTTATAATGTTTAGTATTAAGGTCTGATTACAACTTAAAATAACGACTTTCTATTTACAAACCAAAGAAGATTAGGACGAAGGGTACTAATTATAGTCCGAAAGTATCAAAATATTTATCAAAGCAACAGATCCTTGATTTTTAGAATGAAAAGTGATTTATGAATTGCTGCCGATGGAATTAAATTAAAATTGAGAAATAAATTGTTTTATTTTCAATTTATTAAGTTTACTTTCGTTCTATCATTTATTATTAAAAAAATTTCAATGCATTTAAAAATTATCCCCTCGGTTTTTATGCTTTTCTTTTGTGTAAATATTTTTGCGCAAAAAGCAACCGAAATCTATCTGTTTGATTTAAAAAAATCTGATACTTCCTATACTTTAGCAAATCCAGTTAATATTTCGAATAACATTGGGTATGACAATCAACCTAGTTTTACCGAAGACGGGACTTCCATCTTATTTACTTCTACCAGAGATGGACAAACCGATATTGCCAGATATGATATCGCAGAGAGATACAGAACCTGGATCACCGATACTGAAGTTAATGAATACTCTCCTGCGCCATATATGGGAAAGAAAAAATATTTTACTTGTGTGAGATTTGAGGATGACAATCAATTCCTGTATAAATATTCATATGGTAATAAGGAACCGGTAGTTTTAATACCAAATTTGAATGTAGGATATTATGTTTGGTTTAATAAAAATGTTGTAATTACCTATGTTTTAGGAGATATTGAAACCATACAAGTTTCAAATTTTAAACATAAAATCAAATATCCCATAGCGCAAAATATTGGTAGATCTCTCAATAAAATTCCAAATCCTTTTTCAATTGGTTTGGACAGGATAAGTTATATAAGTAAAAGTTATGGCAATCCTGAGATATATGAGATCAACCCTCTTACCAGTGAATCTAAATATCTCATAGACCCTATCGAGGGCTCAGAGGATTTAACCTGGACCATTGATGGTGCTATTTTAATGGGAAAAGAGGATGCTATTTATATATTTCATCCCAAAAAAGATAATGGATGGAAAGCCATAATAATTGAAAGTAAAATTCCTATGAACAATATAACTCGTCTCACCGTTAGTCCTGATGGAAAAAAAATTGCGGTTGTTGTGGACGAGTAAAGTATTTCTGATACATGTTTAAAGGATCTTCCTGTAAATATTTGTTTAATTAAAAACTTTATTATTGTTACATGTCAATAAATCTATTTCAAATTGGTGATGAGGTATCTATGATCAATGATACAATTTCAGGCGTTGTGGTTGAAATAAAGAATGATGTGATTATTGTTCAAAGTGAAGATGGTTTTATTTATCACTGTGAATCCAAAGATATTATTCAAAAGGGTAACCTACACGATTTCTTAAGCGATGAGAATCACAACGAATTTTTAAAAGAGAATTTATCCGATAAAAAAAAGCTTATTCCTAAGAAATATTCAAGAAAGGATAAAATTCCACCGATGGAAGTTGATCTGCATGTAAATCAGCTGGTTAAGAATACGAAAGGAATGTCAAATTATGACATTTTAGATCTACAAATGGATACTGCTAAACAAAGACTAGAATTCGCAATAAAGAATAAAATTCAGAGAGTTGTTTTTATTCATGGAGTTGGTGAAGGTGTGCTAAAAAGTGAGCTTCACTTTTTGTTTAAAAAATATAGCATCCAATCTTATGATGCTTCGTATCAGAAATATGGTCAAGGGGCCACAGAAGTTTATATAAATCAAAATACAAAATAGCCCAGTAAAATTTATTCCATCCTAAACGTTTCTTCCACCTGCCAGTTGGCCTTTGCATTGATTATATTTTTAAAATAATACACTACTTCCGGCTGTCGTCTGGTTAAAAAATTTCCAGTATCCCATTTTCCGTTCTTATTTGTGTCATAGGT
>DAOUPU010000007.1 GCA_030625995.1 Flavobacteriaceae bacterium | reverse complement strand
CAACCACAATTGACCATAGATGGTATTCGTTAGCAAAAACAAGATTAGATAAGTAGTTATGGATCTCAATTTCATAATTTTTATTATTAAGAGATTAATTATGTTTTCTACTATAAATAATTATTTATCAGATGATTAGTTCTTTTAACTTATCCAATTCAGTTAAAGAGAAGTTTATAAAACTTTAATGATACTTAGACCTTTATCTACAAATCATAAATCTTTCATTAAGGTCTCTATTATATCCCAAATGTCACCAGTTACAATTTCTAGATCCTTTAATTCTGTAAGTTTATCCGTGTCATTTTTATAAAATGCTATCGCCAGTGTTGTTCCTTTTTTTAAGTCTTTCTTATGAGCAGAATTTTCCAGTTCCATTAGTAGCTTGCTTGCATCTTCTTCTTTATTCAAATCCTTTAAAGATAATAATCCAAACAAATGGTTTACAGTTGATACTTGGATACTTCCATTGCTTTTCTCAATAATACTATCTAAAAGTTCTACTTTTTTATTCTCTTGTTTAAGTTCCCCATAACAAATAGCCAATAGATAATCCTCTAATCTGCTATCTATAGAATATGGTTTCCCAATGCCCAAATTTTGAGGCCACATTTTTGATTCTTCCAGAACTTCAACAGCTTTTTTATAATTACCCTTCAGCATTAATTCATTTCCCAAAAGAACGTGTGCATAATAATATATTAGTCTACTTTGTCCTCCCATTTCAGAAGGAAGAACTTCTATATTGCTCAATACCTCAAGACTCTTATCATATTTCTCGACCATAAGCAATGTATTCGCATAGCTTAATCCTATATTATTATTCCCAGGGAATTTCTTGAATGACTTGGTAGCTATTTTATAGGCCTCTTCATATTTTTTATTTGTTAAATAAAACTGAGTTATGTCGCTCCAAACTTTCCAATCCCCTTTGCTTAATTGCAGAGCTTTTTTATAATCTTTTAATTTATCATCATAGTTCTGGTTTTTTAAGATCTTAGCCCGAAATCTATAAAAAGTTCCTGAATCCGGTTGATCTCCAAGATTTTTAATAATTTCTTCTCCGAAATCATTCTTCCCAACAGCCATATAATTGAGTGCCAAATAATATTTCAACTTCCAATTATCAATTTGTTGAAGGCTCCACTGCAACATCGGAATAGATTCTGTTCTGTATGGAAAAACAAAATCTGGATTATCCTCCACTGCATCTTGTAAATATTGATCACTTTTTGAACTATCCGAAATCCTCAATAAATAAGCCAACCATAATTTTATTTTCGTATTTGATTTTTTATATTTCAACACATTTATTTCTTCATCTGTCAGTCCTAAACTTGAATATAACATTGCCAATTCCATTATGGTCTCTTCAGGAAACTCATTTTGAACAAGGTCCATCATTTCATTTCGCTCTTCCTTATGATCATCAAACAAATATGTTTCAAATGCAGCAAAATGATTTAAGGGGTCTATGATCAAAAGTTCGTCAATTTGCTCTTTAAAAGCTTCTTTATTGCTTTGTTTTCTGGCCAATACGATCATTACCTGTCTTGCATTTACATTATAAGTGTTAAAGTCTAATGATTTTTGAGCATACTTTTTTGATTCAGTATAGTGTTGTTTTAGCAAATATATTTCTGACATTTGGGCATAGGATACGGACCTATATTTCATGTCTCTCGCAGCCCACCCAAACGCTTCCAAGGAGCTGATATAGTCTTCTAGCTCACGATATATAATTCCTGCCAAATAATTGCCAACAGGATTATATGTGTCTATTTGTAATAACTTATTGGCATATACCAATGCCTCATTATAATTGGTTCTTCTATATTCCAATTCAGCCAATTTAGCTAAAGCCTCGTGGTGTGTATGATCCTCCTCTATTAATTCTGTTAAATTAGCTAATGCTTCATCATATTCTCTGAATTTCATCGCTTCCCATCCATCTGTGTACAACTTTTGTGCTTTGGATACTATCAAATCTGTATCGGAATCATAAGGCCTCTTAAAAATTGTACTATTCTCATTTGATGTATAATATAACTTCCTGTCACCAACAAAAACTTCTATATTGTCATTAGAATTGACTTTTATTTTTTTGGAAAACACTTGCATTGGAGATAGGTCGAGATTTGTTTTAAGTACCACTTTTCCTCCAAATAAAACCGTTAATTCCTCTTTCATTTCTTGCAATGCGTTTATACCTAAATACAATTCACCATTTTCAATTTCCACATTTAGAACTCCATACTCGGAAGCATCCACCATTCCCCCAATTTCTTTATAAGGGAACCATAATTCCTCCCAACGATCCATTACATAAGGTTCAAAATTGGCTTGAGAGATAGGATTAATCTTACCAGGGCTATATTGATTAAATAATCTACCTGCCTGAAATTCTATATATTGACCATCATTATCTGTTAAGAGATCTTCCCATATACCGCCATTTCTTGATTGAGACCATAACCAAAGCTTCTGGCCCGGCATTTCTTCATAAGCGGAAACATGTCCAAATCCAAATTTACTATTGTGATAATATCCCCCGAAAAAATCCTTATAATCGCCAACTATATGAAATGACTTGTGTGGCCCAAAATTATTATTTTTGTAATAGGACAAGTCCCTTCCTTCATTGTCAACAGGCCACTGATTTGCATTCCCACTATGCTCTAAATATTTATTTCCAGGAATAAAAAATTCCAGATCCTCTTTTGCTTCAGCTGCAGCGGTCATCCAATTATAGTAGGATTGATTTAAAGAAGTTGCGTTATACCAGGATGCCTTGGTTTCGAAATAAGCTTTATCTTTTTGTAAATTTATTTCAACAGTCCATCTTGTCCTTGAAGTTAAATCTAATGTCCCAACAATACAGCTCACACTACCATCCATATTTTCCTTAATGGCGTAATCAACAGGTGTCGCTGTTACCGGGGAATGCCCGATGATTCCAAAATTGAACTCAATACCACCAGATGTCCAAGGACCCCTCATTGCGATGTTCCTAAACTTAACTACTTCATTTTTATAGAGGAATTCTTCTCCCGTCTTCTTTTCTATTGCGCCCCAAATTTTGCCACCAATTTCTGGTAAAACAAATATCTTTATATAGTCATTTTCCAGGGTTACAACTTTCCATGCTTTCTTTTTCGATTTATTCTCGTAACCGTCAAATTTAAAGTAAGGATATATTTTTGTATTATCTGTTAATATAGGTACTGGATTGGGATCTCCAAATGAATAAGTATCAATCATTTGAATTTCTTCTTTTATGGAGATTGCTTGTGAAAAACCATCGTGCATTTGAGAAGAAAAGACTAGTAAACTTAAAAATTTAATCGCCCATTGCGCTTTTATCTTAAGAGTACCATTAATTTTCATGAACATGGTTTTTAAAAATTTTAAGCGATTATTATATAGTGCGATCTCAAATTTAATTGTATAATTGTCATTTTTGATCTTGTTTAAATAAGTTTGATTTGAATATCAAACCTCATGACTCCCATTCCTAATTACTCTTACTTAATGAATAGGGTGTGTTATTTGGATCTGTTCCCCATTCCTTATTGGGCGAATCTCCTAATACAAAATTAATAGCCCCACCATTTTGAATATCTTCAAAGGATAAATAGGCATTCTGATAGGACTTCCCATTTAGTTTTGCCGACTGGATAAAAACATTATTCTTTGAGTTATTTTCAGCACTTATTATGAATTTATTCCCATTCTCTAATGAAATTGTCGCTTTTTTAAACAAGGGGCTGCCGATGACATATTGATCTACTCCGGGAGTAACAGGATAAAATCCTAAAGCACTAAAAACATACCAGGCAGACGTCTGCCCATTATCTTCATCGCCACAATAGCCATCAGGTGTGGGTGTATATAATTTCGTCATTACATCACGAACTTTCTCTTGCGTTTTATAGGGTTCTCCGGCGTAATTATAAAGATAGATCATATGTTGAACAGGTTGATTTCCATGTGCGTAATTGCCCATATTGACAATTTGCATCTCCCTGATCTCATGAATAGTAAATCCATAATACGAGGCGTCAAAATCCGGTGGCATTTCAAATACTTCATCCAATTTTCCGATAAAATTTTCATTTCCTCCCATCAGATCAATTAAGCCCTGGATATCATGAAAAACAGACCATGTATAATGATAGCTGTTTCCTTCGGTAAATGCATCGCCCCATTTTAGTGGATTAAAGGGGCTTTGAAAACTGCCGTCCTCATTTTTCCCTCTCATCAGGTTTGTGGTAGGATCAAATAAATTTTTATAATTCAGTGACTGCTTATAATATTTCTCAGCTATCTCATTTTTATCCAGCTTTTCCGCCATTTTAGCTATTGTGAAATCAGCAAAAGCATATTCCAATGTTCTCGCTGCATTTTCATTTATGCCTACATTATACGGCACATAACCCAATGAATTATAATAATCAACTCCTGCTCTACCTACAGAATTAACGGGTCTACCTTCTGCTACTGTTGCGTTTTTCAACATTGCTTCCAATAACAATTCCGTGTCCATATCTTCAACTCCTTTTAAAAATGCGTCAGAAATAATAGTGGCGGAATTAGATCCTATCATACTATCTCTATGTCCCGGACTTGCCCATTCAGGCAGCCAGCCAGATTCCTTATAGGTGTTTACCAGGCCTTCCATGATCTTACTATTCAGATCTGGATACATCATATTAAAAAATGGAAATACGGCGCGAAAAGTATCCCAAAAGCCATTATCAGTAAACATATAGCCCGGTAACACTTTGCCGTTGTACGGGCTGTAGTGAACTACTTCATTCTGAGCGTTAAATTCATAAAATTTTCTTGGAAAGAGTAAAACCCTGTATAAACAGGAATAAAATGTTTTTATATTATCCGTATTACCATCAACAATTTGGATTCGATTTAATTCCAATTCCCATTCCTGCTTGGCTTTCTCTTTGGTCTGCTCAAAAGAATCATTTCCAATTTCTCTTTTCAAATTAATCTCTGCCTGTTCAGGACTTATAAATGAAGAAGCAACTTTTACATGAACCACTTCCCCCTTTTTTGTTTTAAAACCAATTATTGCACCAACATGATCTCCTTCATTTTCTACAGAGTTTTCAACCAACTCCCAGTTATCTCCCCATGTATGATTCACTTCAAAATCTTTATCAAATTCTGCAACAAAATAGTTGTGAAAATTTTCCGGCACTCCTCCGCTATTGTTTCTGCAATAGCCAATAATCTTTCTTTCTTCCGGAATAATTTTCACCATGGATCCTTTAAAAAACGCGTCTAACATCAAAAATGATTGCTTGGATTCCGGGAAAGTAAATTTGAAGTGGGCTGATCTTTCTGTGGGAGCAACTTCTGCAACCACATCATAATCAGCCAAATAAACACTGTAATGGTGCGGGCGTACGATTTCTGCTTTATGTGAAAACCAGGAACCTCGTTCATCCTCTTTAAATTTCAGGTCTCCCGTCACAGCCATTAATGAGAAAGCCGCATAATCATTTATCCATGGACTCGGCTGATGCGTTTGTTTGATTCCGCGAATCTTATTTTCATCATATTTATAGGCCCATCCATCGCCCATCTTAGAAGTCATGGGAGTCCAAAAATTCATTCCCCATGGCGTAGCTATCGCCGGATAAGTATTCCCATTAGACAAACTAAAATCAGAATCTGTTCCCATTAAGGGGTTCACAAAATTGACCAATTCGACTTCATCTATAACTTTAGTTTCACTATCATTTACAGTTGTATTACAAGAACTTAATACAAGTAATAAAAACAATAAACTAATTTTATATATTGATTTTTCCATGATTATTAATTTAATTCAACAGCATTGCCATGCCCTCTGTATAATTTTAGTTCATCTTCTAATTCTACTTCCAAAATGGTAACATAGATATCCATATTCTTTATTTCCGGTACTTCAATCCTCAAGATACCAGGAATATTATTCCAGACCGCTCCACCATTTCTTTCAAAACTTAATTCCTGAACGCTTCCAACAACTTTTATTGATCTTACCTTATTTTGAATACCCCTCAAAGAAATATAGTTTTGAGGGGTGTCAAATAAGCATAAATAAACTTTTTTATTATCCTTACTTATTAATGTTGGTCCGTAATAATGACCAGCCGGCAAACCTGCCTTGGAATCAAAAACAGCAGTATTATGCTTATTGATCCATTCTCCCAGAGCTAACAATCTCTCTTTTTGTTCTTCAGCAATGGTACCATCTGGTTTGGGACCGATATTCAGCAATAAATTACCTCCGGAAGCTATCACCTCCACAAAAGTTCTAATTATTTGAGATTTAGGCTTATAATTTGTATCCGATGGGTAATACCCCCAGTTATCATTCATTGTCATGCAAAATTCCCATGCCCCTTCCGGACGTACAATTGGGACCCCTTGTTCCGGGGTGCTGTAATCTCCATAGCTTTTCAGTCTTGAATTGACAATGGCATTTGGATTCCATTTCAATAACGAATCCTTTAAAGACTGGGCCTGCCACTGTTCACTCGATTTTTCCCAATCTCCATCAAACCAGTATAGATCAGGATGAAATTTATCATTTATTTCCTTTAATTGTCCTTTATAAAATCGAATAAATCGCTCCCATGAAGATAATTCTTTTTGATTTTTTTGAGGATAATCTTTTTTAGTATCCGGTCTTGGGAATACCACATTATAATCAGGATGCGACCAATCACAAAGCGAAAAATACAATCCCACTTTTAGATTTTCTTTTCTCAATGCGGTTACAAATGGAGCTACGAGATCACTTTTAGCAGGCGTTTTTTCTTTAACATTCAGCTTACTCAGCCGGGTATCCCATAAGGCCACTCCATCATGATGTTTTGTTGTAAGTACTGCGTACCTCGCTCCTATTTTTTTAAAAAGTCTTGCCCATTCCTGGGGATTGTAATTTTCAGCAGTAAACTCCTTTCCTTGATCCATATAATCTTCATAACTAATACTTTTATGATACATTGACCAGGACTCTCCTATACCATTTACACCATAATAGCCCCAATGAATAAAAATTCCCAATTTTGCGTCGCGAAACCATTCTAATCGCTCTTCTGAACTTAACTTTTTTTCTTGTCCTGCCATTTGACTGCTGACAATCATCAGAAATAATACGAATGTTTTAAAGTGTCTCATTTTTTAATCAATTTAAATTTCATCAACAAATAGTATTTATCGTTATTTATTAAATATAATTCTTCTACAATTGCTTAACTCTGAATTCGAAAAATCTATAATATCATAATTTCATCAATAAATACCCATGATTTAGCTCCGGCTCCTTCATGCCATTTAGGAACTCTTTTCATATTCTTCATGATGATTCTTATATAACGGGCATTAGTTTTCTCAAACTTAATTTTAAAATTCCTGATTTTATTGTCTCTATTTCTATCTGTTGGGGGAATTTTCAATTCTCCTAATCGTTTCATCGATCCCAATTCATTCCCTGAATAGACCTCCAAATTTAAGGGGAAAAAGATGTAATTGGATACTCCTTCTAAACAATTGACTGACACTCCTTCAAAATCAACTATATCTCCCATATCAAGCGTAGCCACAAAATCTTCATAATATCCATTCCACTTCCCATCTTTAAAATTAGTTGAACCCTTTTCAAGATTTATTAATTTTTCTATACCCGGATAAGATTCTTCTGGCTGATACTTTACAGATATATCTTTAATAATGTGTTTTATTTTACTGTAATTTCTCTCAACAATATCACTATAATACCAATCTTTTTTAAATGATCTTGTTTTAAATTTTGTAGATTCTTTTAATAATACAGGAGTTGTGTATAACAGAGAGGTACTGTCGGGATCCTGACCATTAATTGTATAATATATCTTTTCACCTCTAAGGTTTCCCTTAAGTTCAACTTTTAGTTCATTTTCAAAGATTGTTTTATCTCCAAGAACAACCGGCTTTTCCAATTTGGTTTTTTCTATAAAACCTTCAAGCAGACCCATGGAAATGGAAGTTTGAGAACCAGTCTTATCATTCATTACTACTTGATCCATTTGTTTTCCAACATTTCCGAAAAATATTTTTTTAGGTTCAATATAGTTTAGCAAATCTGTAAGACCTTCATTAGTTATTCCCGTATTGAATACATTCAAAATTTCCAACTCTTTTTGGTTTTTTAAATAATCAAGTGTCTTATTGGTGATTAATGTTTGATCCAACCTTAAAATTCTTAAAGATTTCAACCTTTTAATGCTACTTGCCAATTCATCCGTGAGCTGACTTTCTTGCAAATTAAGTTCAACCAACTGATCGGAAACTGAGATTAAACTTTTCATGGCCTTATTAGAAATTTTTTGATCATTGTTTGAATAAGTTGCACTTAAATAAGGCTCTCCAAAAACTAGTTTTCTAATTACAAAACCATTTTCTATTAATATATTTACATCCTTTTGGTTCGCTTCAGCAACTTTTAGTTTAGGCAAAATAAGATAGTCTATCAACATATTGGTCATGGTATCATTTTTTACGTAATTGACCATCTGTTTATTGAAATCTGCCCCGGATGCTATCCAATGTTTTATCAACCAAATTTCATTTCTTGTCAGTTGAGGTTTACCCGATGGAGGCATATGATTGTCCTCTTCAATCGACAACATCAGGGAGGTATACATCGGGCTCTCGTTAATATTTCCAGCCATTAATATTTCTCCATTTTCTCCTCCTCTTTTAATATGTTCTATCGTACTTAAGTTCAGTTCTCCCTTGATTTTATTCGAATTATGACACTGAATACACTTATCTTCCAGTATAGGTATGATCACATTATTATAATAATATAAGCTATCAGTATCAATTATTATTTCTTTCTCATCGTCAAATCCGATTGGCGAATAGGCTGTTAAAAAAGTATCGCCATGAGTTAATATACTTCCATAATGACCTGTAACAGTAGTTAATAAAAGGGTTGTGATATATAAAGGCATATACATTTTTTTCTTTGCCCCATTTTCCGTTTTTTTGGCAAAATATAATAAACATGTCAAAAGAGCCATCGCAAGTCCTGCGTACATATGAATCTGAAGCACTTCTTTACCATAACCACCTTCTAATGATAAAAAATAACCCAATATGGCTGTCAAAACTGAAAAAAAAGCTGAAAATCCCAAAGCATTTTTTATCATTATATTGAAATCATTTTTTTGAATTCTTCCAATAATTTCAATAAAAAACGTAAGCAGTAAGGCTCCGATTGGCAGATGCAATATCAAGGGGTGAAATCTTCCGAAAAATAAAAGAATCTTTGGAGTTTCTTTTTCCTGACCTGCATATGCACTGAAGGAATAAATAAAAGCTATGGCAAAAAATAGAAATTTCTTTTGTCTTAACATATATTTTTAAATCATAATATTAAATAATTATGCCAGCACATTATGAATAACATTTCCCGCTATATCAGTCAATCTATACCTTCTACCCTGATGTTTGTATATCATACGAGTATGGTCTATGCCCATTAAATGTAATATTGTAGCCTGCAAATCATGAACGTGCATAGGGTCTTTAACAATATTATATCCATAATCATCTGTTTCCCCATATGTCATTCCTGGTTTTACACCACCACCTGCCATCCAGATAGTGAAACATTTTGGGTGATGATCTCTTCCGTAATCATCTTTAGTTAAGGTACCTTGACTATAATTTGTTCTTCCAAATTCACCGCCCCAAATTACCAGCGTTTCATCTAATAATCCTCTTTGTTTTAAGTCCATAACCAAAGCTGCAGAAGCCTGATCGGTATCTTTAGCTTGTTTAGCTGTTGCATTAGGCAAATTTGCGTGATGATCCCATCCCATATGATACAGTTGTACAAATCGAACATCTTTTTCTATGAGTCTACGTGCCAGAAGACAATTTGCCGCATAGGTCCCGGGTCGGGCGGCATCTGCACCATACATTTGATAAATATAATCAGGTTCATTTTCAATATTCATAGTTTCCGGTACAGAAGTCTGCATGCGATATGCCATTTCATATTGTGCAATTCTGCTGCTAATTTCAGGATCACCGAATTCACGTTCCTGCTTTTCATTGAGTTCTGCAATATGATCTAACATTTTTCTCCTTGTCATACGACTCATTCCATCCGGGTCCTTTAAATAAAGTACAGGGTCCTTTCCAGCCCTAAACTGAACACCTTGATGTAAAGAATTTAGAAATCCATTGCCCCATAACCTGGAATATAAGGGTTGAGCTTGCGGCCTTCCGGTTCCTCTGGAAAGCAATACGGAAAATGTTGGTAAGTTTTCATTTAAGCTACCCAAGCCATAACTCATCCATGATCCGATACAAGGCCTTCCCGGTTGCTGTGAGCCCGTTTGAAAAAATGTAATTGCCGGATCATGATTAATGGCTTCGGTATGCATTGATTTTATAAAACATAATTCATCTGTAATCTTAGCGGTATATGGTAAAATATCGCTTAACCAGGCACCGGATTGACCGAATTGATTAAATTTAAAATTACTTCCAACCAATGGGAAACTTTCTTGATTCGAAGTCATACCAGTTAATCGTTGACCCTGCCGCACCCAATCAGGCAATTCCTGACCTCGCAGTTCATTCAACAATGGTTTATAATCGAACAGTTCCAACTGTGAAGGCCCTCCACTCTGAAACAAGTATATAACCCTTTTTGCTTTTGGAGCAAAATGTGGAAGGTTCAATTGCCCGTTATTCATTCCTACCAAATTTCCTTCATTTCCTCCTTTAAATAATTGCAAAGGATCAAACATAGAGGCCATAGCAGCAGCACCAATTCCAATACCCAATTTTTTTAAAAAATGTCTTCTATTATTAATATTTAATTTTTTGATAATTTCATCCATTTCACTAAAATTAACTTTTAATAATTGTTTCTTCCAAATTTAACAATACACAAGCCAAGGTAGTATATTTATAAAGTTCTGTTTTATCCACAGTTTCATCCAGTGGAGTGTCTCCAATAACAAGCAAATCTTCAGGATTTTTATCAGGGTCTTTCAATCCCTCTTCAGATTCATCAAGATAAATCATCATCTTTTGAAGCTCTTCTTTATCAGGTAATCGAGAGGTGATTGTTCTGAAGAGTAATTCAGATATTTCTTCTTCATTACTCAATTCTTTCTTTAATATATTGGTTGCCAATACTCTTGCCGATTCAATATATTGTGGATCATTTAACAGTACTAGGGCTTGAAGTGGAGTACTTGTTTTTTGACGTTTCACTTCACAAAAATCCCTTGACGCAGTATCAAATGTCATCATGGATGGCGGAGGTGCTGTTCTTTTCCAGAAAGTATAAAGGCTCCTGCGATATAAATTCTCTCCCTTCGCTTGTTTGTAGCTAGCTAAACTACCTCCTCCTCCTCCTGTTTTTTCCTTCCACAAACCCTTAGGTTGATACGGCTTTACACTAGGACCTCCAGTTTTTTTAATTAAAAGTCCACTTACAGCCAAAGCATTATCCCTGATCATTTCTGCAGACAATTTGTATCGAACACCTCTCGCCAACAAATCATTCTGAGGATCTAAGGCAAGGCCTTCTTTTGTGATAACTGAAGACTGCTGATAAGTAGATGACATTACCATTTTTTTAATTAGGGATTTAATATCCCAACCATCTTCACGAAATGTTACAGCCAACCAATCCAGAAGTTCCGGATGTGAAGGAATGGCTCCTTGGTTTCCAAAATCAGCAGGAGTTGAGACAATTCCTTTACCAAAAATAAGTTGCCAATAACGATTTACTGCCACTCTTGTAGTCAATGGGTTCTTCTCATCAAAAAACCATTTTGCCAGCCCCAATCTATTCTTAGGCAGAGATTGATCGAAAGCTAAAACTGCCTCAGGTGTTCCAAAATCTACAATTTCCCCCAATGCGTCGTAAGCACCACGGTTTAGTATATGAGTTTCTCTTATTCCGGGAGTCTCTTCCATTATCATTACTTTTAACTCCTTTATTGAATCCGGCATATGAACAAACGGATATTCTTCGTTTATTAAGGTTGAATCAATCTCAATATAGGGTTTAGGTATTTCGCCATACTCGATTCTTCCTTTTTCATCAACTTGATTGAAAAAACTATAAACCTGATAAAATTCTTTTTGGGATACTGGATCATATTTGTGGTCATGGCATCTACCGCATTCCATGGTAATTCCAATAAGAGACTTAGTCGTAGTAATGGTCCTGTCCATCACATATTCTACACGGTATTCTTCATCAACTACACCACCTTCTTGGGTGATTTTGTGATTTCTATTAAATCCGGTAGCTAATATTTGTTCTTTAGTTGGGTTATCTAATAAATCTCCTGCTAATTGCCAGGTTATGAATTCGTCAAAGGGTAAATTCGAATTAAAGGCATGGATTACCCAATCACGCCAAGGCCACATCGTTCTTTCCAAATCATCTTGATAACCGTGAGAATCAGCGTATCTGGCAACATCCAACCAATCTGAACTCATCCTTTCACCATATGCCTCCGATGCTAATAATTGATCTACTACTTTTTCATAAGCATTGCTGTTCTCATCTTTTAAAAAGTTATCAATTGCTTCTAAGCCAGGTGGTAAACCGGTTAGATCAAAATACAGCCTTCTTATTAGTTTTTCCTTGGTCGCTCTTTTAGAATGCTTTAATCCTTTTGATTCCAGCTTGCTTGCAATAAAATAATCAATTTCATTTTGCGCCCAGCCTTTTTCCTTAATTTCCGGCACATCTGGCTTTACAGGGGGAATAAATGACCAATGTGACTCCCAATTTGCTCCCTGTTCTATCCATTTTACAAGTACTTTTTTTTCATATTCGGTAAGTGTTAGATTAGAAACTGGAGGCGGCATTCGTATATTAGGGTCTTCGTTAGTAATCCGATATACTAATTTACTTTCGTCAGGCTTACCGGGAACAATTGCATAATGATCTTTCAACTCACCTAAAGCTCCTAATGCTACTTCCTTAACATCAAACCTCAACCCTGCTTCTCTTGTACCTGCATCCGGACCATGGCAAAGAAAACACTTATCCGATAAAATTGGTTTTACATGAAAATTGAAACTTATAATATCCGGTACCTGTTGTTCGGTTAGCGCCAAATACCCTTCCGATCGATCGGAAGAATTCAACAGACTATAGCCATTTTCGTCAGCAAATAAGAATTTCACCAAAGCAAAGCACAAATAAGGAACCAGAAAATAAAGGATAATTCTAAATCTTTTCATCATTAGTAATATGATTAAACTTTGCTGAATATATAAATCAATTTCCTATAAATTAAAATATTTCGACCAATTACACCTAAATGGTGCTAAAAATATAATTATTAAATTAATATATTAATTATCTCATATTGCAACATCTATTAAGATCCAAGGTTCAAACAGATAAAAATCGTAACCCTGTCAAGAAAATTATTCAATTACAATTTCATCAATAAATAACCATACATCTCCACCACTCGGAGTTCTTTTTAAATTGGAAGCAATAACCTTCACAAATCTTGCATTTAATGCCTCAAACCCAACCTTGAAATCCATGAGCTCCGATTCGGCATTTTTAGCATAATCTCTATTTATTCTTCCAACTTCTCTAAAGTTATCACCATCATTGGAAACAAAAACCGCAATTTTAGTTGGAAAATAGATTCCCGAACCTTGATTTTCCATAGAGCCTATCGTAACTTGATGGATTGACTCTACTTTTCCAAGATCTATAATTGCTTCCATATCTTTACCTAACCAGGCCTGCCATTGGCCATCATGGAAATTTTTTGTACCTCTCAAACTATTCACCATCCCGTACTCCCCTGCACCCTGGTAACTGTCATGATACATTTCTTTAAAAGAAACTTTCTTTCCAATGGCCTTATGAAACTTAATAATTTCATTTAACTCTTTACCTATAGGTACTTCATTTTTAAATAATGATGCTTTTATAAGAGTTGTTTCCTTCAACTGAATTGGTTCAACATATTTTTTTGCTGAAACAGATAATTCACCATCGCCTAAAACATACCTAATATCTGAATCTGTAAACTCATTCTTCAATAACACTTCAACCGAATTATTTTTCAAATTCATCTGGGTGTCTGCTATAACTAAATAGGCACTTTTAGCATAGTTAATGTCTTGATATTCATACCTGTTAAACAGATGTGTTATTCTCCTGGAAAAATCATCCCAATCTCTTGATGCTTTAGTGCTCCATACGGTCTCGGCCAGTGCTGCAATCCTTGGGTAGATCATATATTCTGATTGCTCATTTGTTGGAATATACTCCGACCATAAGTTGGCCTGCCCTCCTAAAACATGTGTAGCTTCTTCAGCAGTCATAGATTCTACAACAGGATCAAATGTATACACTTTGCTCAAGGGTAAATATCCTCCCCATGCCAGGGGTTCTTCATTTTGAGGTCCCTGATAATGATCGAAGTAACAATGTGTGCCTGGTGTCATAACAACATCATGCCCCTGTGATGCTGCTTCCAGCCCACCTTTTACACCTCTCCAACTCATTACTGTGGCCTCGGGAGCCAATCCCCCTTCCAAAATTTCATCCCATCCAATTAATTTTTTGTTATGGGAATTGATGAATTTTTCCATTCTTTTTACAAAATAGCTTTGCAATTCCTCTACATCATGTAAACCTTCAGATCTCATTCTTTCCTGACAATGGGTACAGATCTCCCAATTGGTTTTAGTGGCTTCATCTCCTCCAATATGTATATATTCCGAAGGGAAAAGTTCGATAACTTCCAACAATACATCTTCCAAAAATTCAAAAGTTGAATCCTTCCCAGCACAATAAATATCGGTAATAGGCCAAACACTGCCTGAAGGTACACCAATAGGCTTTTCAAAACAGGATAATTCAGGATAAGCTGCTATGGCACTCATAACATGTGCGGGCATCTCAATTTCAGGAACTACTTGTATTCCTTTGGAAGCGGCATAACTTACAATTTCTTTGATGTCTTCCTGAGTATAGAACCCTCCGAAATTGGCTTTATCAGTGGGCTTATTAAATTCTCGTGCTGACCAACTCGCATCCTCTTGGTCTACTCTAAATCCGCCTATGCTGGTAAGTTTAGGATATTTCTTTATTTCAATCCTCCAACCCTGATCATCAACCAAATGCAAATGCAGTACATTCATTTTATGCAAGGCCAGACCGTCTATTACTTCTTTTACATAATTTTTATCAAAAAAATGACGGGATACATCGAGCATTAACCCTCTCCATTTAAAGCGGGGATAGTCATTTATTTCAAGATTAGGAATGATCCATTCCACATTGGACATTTTTTTTGAACTTTCGATGGCTTCCGGTAGTAGCTGACGAATAGTTTCCAATCCATAAATAAAACCAGATTTTCCATTGGCGGTAATAACGATATGTTCCTTATTTACTTCTAGTTTATATGCTTCATCTCCAAAGTTCTCATCAATTTTAAATTGTACATAATTCTTCTTTGGAATCGATTCAACAAATTTAAGACTCCATCCCGCTGCTATATTTAATCTACCTATTAACCCTGCCGCTATTTGCTTCTGAGTATCGTCATTAGCCACAAAAACCGTATTTGCTGAAAAATGAAATACCCCTGTTTTTAGTTTTAACTCAACAGGTTTTGGAATTATTTGAATATCATTTTCCGTAAATACTTTGTCTTTTGAACAAGAGCCCAGACCTACTAGAAGGGCTGCTATTATAATTTTATAAAAAAAATTCATTGGACTGTATCAATATTTATTATCATTATTATATTTTAATTATTGTAATGTTATTTTATAATATTAGGATCTATGCAATTTCTACGTAAGTTATTTTAACTGAAACGTTTATCTCAATTATCCCATGTCATTTTAAAACTGGCATCCTCCATTCTATTTCCTTTGTCTCTATCATAAACAGCATAGTTAAAGCCCGAACGCAAGCTATAACTCCCATAATCTCCATTTTTATTAATAGCTATAAATCCCACTTGTAAATACTCCATATCGCGATGATCTTGATGTTTTGCATAAATTCGTTCAACAATTTCTTTGCAGGCCTCTAAAGGAGATCTTCCTTGTCGCATTAACTCCACCACCATCGCGCTACCTGCTGTTCGAATTACTGCCTCGCCTAACCCCGTGGCTGCAGCAGCACCTACTTCATTATCTAAAAATAAACCTGCCCCAATTATCGGTGAATCTCCTATACGTCCATGCATTTTCCAAGCTGCACCACTCGTGGTACAACCTCCGGATAAATTGCCTTCGCCATCCAAAACCAACATACTAATGGTGTCATGGTTTTCAATATTGATTACCGGTTTATACTTTGATTCTTCCAACCATTTTTTCCAATCTTTTTCTGATTGAGCAGTTAATAGATTCTCCGGCTTAAACCCTTGAGACAATGCAAATTGTTTAGCTCCTTCACCGGAAAGCATGATATGAGGTGTTTCCTGTAAAACTTTTTTTGCAACAGAAATTGGATGTTTTATGTCTTGTAAAAAAGAAACAGATCCACAATCGCTATTATGGTCCATAATACAGGCATCTAAAGTAACTTTACCCTCTCTATCCGGCAATCCACCATAACCAACACTTCGAACTTTTGGGTCTCCTTCAGGAATCCTAACCCCTGCTTCGATAGCATCCAGAGTTGGTTTCCCAGATTCAAGGAATTTCCAGGCTTCTTCATTTGCCGGTAAACCGTGATTCCATGTTGAAATTATCAATGGTTTATTTTGTGCATCAGCTAAAGGTTTTTCTGAATTAATTTCTCCATCCTGTGAACTTGCATATCCATAAACAGTGCTTATTCCAATAGTGCCCAAGGCTGCCTTTTTTATAAAATCTCTTCTGTGCGACATTAAATCTGGTTTTAATTATAAACAACTGACGATAAGGCCATTGCATTTTTTATGTTTTTATTTGGTTGATCTCCCATTGTGAAAATTAGCAAGCCTCCATCAGTAATTTCTTTATGGGTAATATAACTTCTTTGAATTTTTTCTCCGTTTAACGCAATCGATTGGATATATTTATTGTTAGATGAATTATTTTTTACATCCATTTTAAACTGTCTTCCATTTTCTAAAAAAATTGTTGCTCCGTCATAAAGAGGAGATCCAAAGTTATAAACTCCCTGGGCCGGATTTACCGGATAAATCCCTAAGGCACTTAATACATACCATGAAGACATTTGACCACAATCTTCATTTCCGCAATGACCATCAGGCGTGTTGTGGTATTGTGTTTCTAAAATTTCTCTAACTAATTCTTGTGTTTTCCATGGTTTTTCAAGATAGTTATATAAATACGCCACATGATGACTCGGTTCGTTTCCATGTGCATATTGCCCGATCATACCGGTACTGAAAATAGGCAAATCATCATCGGGTAAAGCTTCAAGCGTAAACATGGTATCCAATTTTTTCTCAAATAACTCTTTACTTCCAACAATATCAATCAAACCCTCTATATTTTGAGGAACAGACCAAAAATATTGCCATGCATTACTTTCACAAAAATATGGTGAGTATTCCTTTGGAATAAATTCTTTAACGAATTCTCCATTTTTAAGTTTGGGCCTCATAAAGGTACTAACAGAATCGTAAACATTGCGCCAATTTTCAGATCTCTTTAAAAAATATTCATGATCTTCCTGCTTTCCCAAATCTTTTGCGAACTGTGCTATACACCAATCGTCATATGCGTATTCTAAAGTTTTTGAGACGGACCAATTTTCATGGTGTTCATCAACCGGAATAAATCCTAAGGCTGTATACGAATCAATTTGCCTCTCCTTAACCATAGCGCTCTTCACACAAGCTTCATATGCCTGCGCAATGTCAAAATTTGCAATTCCTTTAAAATAAGCGTCTACAACAACCGGTACCGCATGGTAGCCGATCATCATATTTGTTTCATTTCCCTGCATCGACCATACCGGTAATAATCCCGTTTCCTTATAATGCGCCAATAACGAATTAATCATATCAGAAACTCTATCCGGGTGCAAAATAGTGTATAATGGATGTGCGGCTCTGTAGGTATCCCATAAAGAGAAAGTGTCATATCTATCAAAACCATTGGCATGCATTATTGTATCGTTCGCCCCTTTATAACTACCTAAATTATCACTTAATAAAGTTGGAGCTAACATGCTTTGATATAGCATAGTATAAAATATAATTTTTTTATTTTTATCTGAAGTTTCAATCTTTACTTTTTGCAATTCTCTCTCCCAAATTCCAGCGGCTTCTTCCTTGTAAAGCTCAAAATTAAAATTGGGAGCCTCTAATAGTAAGGATTGATGCGCTCCTTTAATATTTGCTGTTGACAAGCCGGTTATTACAATTATTTCTTCACTATCAGTTGTAATATAATTCAATGAAATTTTAGTTTTTCTACCCTTTACAGGAGAATTAGTTAGCGAATCATTGGAATAAATATTATAAGTATTAAATGGCTTAGATAGTTTTATAACAAAATAGACACGTTGGTCCCTTGCCCAACCTGTAGATTTCCTGTAGCCCTCTATAGTGTTGTCGTCGACCACCTTAATATATGTATCCACCGGGTTATCCCAATTTAAAGCATATCCTAAATCTATATGAATTTGGGTCAAAGAATCTTTTGGAAAGGTATATCTGTGAATACCAGTTCTCAGAGTAGCGGTTAGTTCTGCCTTAATACCATAATCCAGAAGATCTACAGCATAATAGCCGGGAGAAGCTGTTTCTTTTTCGTGAGAAAAATGTGAAAACGGTTTGTAATTGTTCTCCTTAATTTTATCGTTAAACCGACTATTTGTTGGCATTATTAAAATATCATATAGATCTCCTGCTCCTGTACCAGTCAAATGCATATGCGAAAAACCAGTAATGATCGAGTCCTGATAATAATAGCCGGCAATTCTATCCCACCCCGGTATTCCAATATCGGGGCTTAGCTGAACCATTCCGAATGGAATAGTTGCTCCGGGATAGGTATTTCCCGGTCCGTCTGTTCCAATAAAGGGATTTACCAAACTAGTTAGTTTTTCTTTTTCTTGCTTATAACAACCCGTTAATAATAAAATAATAAAAAAGTAAAATACCAGTTTGACACTTTTCATTCAATATTATTTAAAACTATCCTTAGCCCTTCTAATTACTGTAATATGTTCGGGATTTAAGGCTGAACCATCAAAAAAAGTTATTCCTTTTGCACCGTTATTTTTAGCTAACATAATCGCATCTTCCAATTCTTGCCTTGACTTAAATGGAGGAATAAAAATCCCTGTATTGATTCCAATTCCAGTTCCTTTGACATCTTCCACTCCTTGTTTTGTGGCAAAGCCTATCCAATCGATCTCTTCATTATAAAACCCGTGATATATCATTGGATATACTTCGTCAATTGTCCATTTATCCCACCTTTGACGTACCATATGATCTGCCATCTCGGGATAAGGAAAAACAGCAGCTGTTAGTTTCTTATCATGTTTATGAACTATTTCATAAGCGTCATTTACAATGTCCCTAACTCTATTCAACCTAAACTGCTTCCATTCCATATCGATAGATGTATTTTCACTCTCCAAAGGATTTTTATGATGCAGTTTCTCAAATTCCGCAATACAAACATCACAATAGCAGAAATCAAATTCCGGCATTTCCGTTTCTTGCTTTAAATTATATTTGGGCAATAGTCCAATCGGTAAGAATATATCTGAGTAGCGTATATAATCCAGATGTACGCTTTCAATTCCATCAACTTTAGCCAGGCCTTCAATCAAACCTAATATATGATTTCGGGACGCCTCTCTTGTAGGACATAACCACTGGTAATAATCAACGTACGGTCTTGTATCATAGCAGGAATTACCTTCTTTGCTCACTGCATACCATTCCGGATGCTGTAAAGCAATAGAATCTCCCGGCCGATTCATTGTCATGATCCAGGCATGTACTTTTAAGCCTTTTTCCTTTGCAATCGGCACAATTCTGTTTAAGAGAACCGGATCTGTATTCGTATTGATCAGCACTTCATCAATACCTGCATTTTTATATTTTTCAAATTCCTTTGCGTAATCTTCATTAGATTTCTTTGCATTGGCCGTTGTCCACACACCAAATTCAAAGGCGGTTGCAGAATCCGAACTTTTCGTTTCACTTTTGTTCTCCTCTTTATTAGTGCAAGAAACTATTACAGCTAATAATATGATAAATAATAATTTGAGTCTTCTCATTGTTAAACTATTTAGAAATGAATTTTCCATCTTCTTTAAGGACTAATGTCTTTTTGGTAAATGGACTTATTATAATAATATTGTAGCCTGTAATATGGTTTTCCAACATTGGTCGTAATGTTTGATTTTCGACAATTATTGAAGAGGTTATTAAATCGTCAAGTGTTGCGGCATAGCTGTTATGAACCTCATAATAAGCCTTTTGAGCCCGGTGTAATTTGTACATCTCCCATTTAATCTTTTCATCATTGGAAATTGTAAAACTATCCTGCTTTCCGGCTTCTTTGGAAGAGAAATAAACATAACCCCACTTCTCAGGTTCGTGAATATTTATTACCCCCGTTGGCGACCAAACCCAATTATATTCCGGTAAAAATTTTCCATTAGCATCTTTTTTCCTTTGGTATTCACCGTTTTTAATATCGTGCTGCCAGTTAACACGAGAAAAATTTAGTCTCCAGAACTGATCACTAGGTATAACATCCTGAGAATAACCTGTCTTAAAAGTGCTCCATGGAATTGCCATTTCAATGAACCATTCCTGGTCAATATCAGTTGGATCGTTCAGAGTTCCATTTACATGTATAGCAGATTTCAATCCTAATACATCCCAGTCGTTAATAACAGCATTCCCTTCTTCTCTATATGGTTTGGTAATAAATAAGTCCCACGCTGTATTTAAAACATTGGTCTCTATCTCATAATAATTGTGTGTATCTCCATCCGGATCTACAAAAACTTCAAAATCATTATTGTAAAATATCACAACATCTCTTTCTGTAATATCTCCCCAAACATGAGGCTCTTCCAGTTTAGCGAGTATATAAAGATACTTTTTATCCCAAAGAATTTTCATTTGAGTTCTATATTTTGGTGTTTTAATTCCTTCTATATCAATATAATCACCCGACCAATTTACCTGGCCCCATGCTTTGTCAAAATCCCTGCCATCAATTTCTATCTCCTGCAAGGTTTTATGAGCAATATAAATGCTCGGGTCTCTCAAGTTTTGAGAAATTCCAACAGTTGAAAAAAACACGAACAGCATAAAAGTTATTCTTAGTCTCATGATAATCAATTTTAATTTATAAACTATTCTCTTTTGTGTATTGGATCACCTCGCTTATGTTGCCAAAAGCAATTGCCACAACTGTATCTGCGGCACCATAATAAACAACTACCCTATCCTTTTCTATATCTTGTAAAGTCGCACATGGAAAAATAACATTTGGGACATCACCAACTTGTTCATACAATACAGAAGGTGTTAATAGATAGGATTGTGTTCTGTATTTAACAATATTTGGATTGTTCTTATCCAATATTGCCGATCCTAATGCATATCGAAAACCATTACAAGTGGTAATGACACCATGGTAGAACATCAACCAGCCTTCATCAGTTAAAAAGGGTACGGATCCTGCTCCAATTTTAGTGCACTGCCATGCACTATCTTTGAATGATGTAGGTGACATTATATGGCGATGCTCACCCCAATACTTCATATCAGGACTATAACTTAAATAAATATCTCCAAATGGGGTATGACCATTATCACTAGGACGACTCATCATAGCATACTTACCATTAATTTTTTCAGGAAATAGAACACCGTTTCTGTTAAAAGGTAAAAAAGCATTTTCATTTTGAAAAAACTCTTTAAAATCAAAAGTATATCCTATCCCAATAGTTGGTCCATTATGCCCTTCACACCATATAATCCAATAACGATCCTCAATGAAGGTAACTCGAGGATCATATTTGTAATCCACATGTACCTCCTCAATATTTCCAGATTCAAAAGCAATAGGATCATGATTAATACTCCAATTAATACCATCATTACTAAATCCTGCAAAAATATTCATTTGTACAGCTTTATTATCACATCTGAAAACACCCGCAAAGCCATCTCCAAATGGCACCACTGCACTATTAAAAATACTATTTGAAGAAGGGATTAGATCTCTTTGAATTATAGGATTTTCTGAATATCGCCACAATACATCCGAACTGTTTTCAGGTCTTTCTTGCCAGGGAATATCTTTAGGTTTCATAAATTTCATTTTTATTTTGGAATGCGACGTACTCTATCAAACCAGGTAAATTTCAATATAAAACTAGTGATTATAAACACTGCAAAAACAATTCCTGTTTTTGGGTAATCTCTAAATACCAAGTAAATAGGCAGTAAAATCATTGATGATTGCCAAATAATACCAACAACAACGTTGAACATATCCAACCAAAAATCATTATTTTTTGTAAACTCACTATCTTTATCTTTCAATTGTCTGTAGACAGGCTCCCACCATCCCCATGGTTTTACATTTTTATAAAATGCCTTTAGAGTGTCCATATCCGTTGGTTTTGTTAAAAAGGTTCCCAGGAAAGAACCGAGCAATGAAAAACCAAATATTATTGGAAATAAATATATGGCCGGAATACTAATTAATTCATAAAAGAAGGAACCTTCGTCTAAATTGCTTTTATTTTGCTCTAGAAAATACTGGGTTGATGCAATAATCAAACCAGCCAGCATTCCCCAAAAATATCCCCAACCATTAAATCGCCACCAGATCCATTTTAAAAAATTAGCGGCGACATAGCCTCCAAATAGAGCACTAGTGATCCATAAAGTGAGAGAATTTATTGAGTTCGCAAAAAATCCCATAAAAACACCAAGACTTACCACTAAAAATGACGCTAAATAACTTGCTTTGATATAATGTTTGGGAGTAGCTTCCGGTTTGAAGTATTTCTTATAAATATCATTTACTATATAAGCAGGGCCCGCATTTACAAATGCAGAAAATGTGGACATAAATGCAGCTAACAAACCTGCTAAGAGCAAGCCTTTAAGACCAACAGGAATATGAAAATTAATAACTTTAGGTAATAACAGTTCCAATTCTTTACCAGAAAGTGCACCGTTGCCCGCATATTCAGGACCAAGTGTTACGATTGCAATTACAACAATTCCTGCGATTAACAAATATCTGGGAATAAACAAAATCAGATTAGTAAAACCACTCATATAAGCAGCCTCTTTGACTGTTTTGGTTGATAAGATCCGTTGAAAATCGAAGCTTGGCGTTGGACCGGCTATACTCGCAAAGAATCCTTTAAACAGTGTCATCCCGATAAAAGCACCAAACATTTTATAGCCTTCAGAATCTATAAGATCATTAAAAGCTTTATAGTTTCCTGTCCAGTGTTCCCCTAATTCCCAACCGAAAAATACATTTTTCCATTCTTCAGTAATAATAGAATTTACTTCTATATCGCTTATTACAAAAAAAGTATAACCTGCAACTATAACACCTGCGATAACCATAATTATATATTGCAACACTTCTGTTGCAACAACCGAAAACATTCCACCTTTTATAGTGTATATTGTTGTTAGAAAGATAATTATCAAAGCATAACTTTGCGCAGAGGTTAATAATAAATGGCCCCCAACCATAAAATCCATATCCCAAGGTAGTATAATGGTCATAAATTTCCCTACGCCTTCAAAAAAATAAGCTATAAATCCTATTGCAGCAACAATAGCAAAAATTGCCACAATAATATGTGAAGCTCTGCCTGCCTTACCATCACCAAATCTTGTCAAGATCCATTCGGATCCTGTCATAATATTTGATCGTCGTATCCAAACTGCCAAAAACATCATTACGAAGATCTGATTCCAAATTGGCCACATCCACATAAACATAAAACTTTTGGCCCCATATAAAAACAGTATTCCAACCATCCATGCGGTACCAGACACATCAAACATCCCGGAACCATTACTTAGGCCCAAGAAATACCATTTAATATTATTACCTCCTAAGAAATACGAATTTAACCCCTTTGAAGCCTTTTTAGACACCCAAATTCCCACAAAAAGAGTGACCAAAATATAAAGTATAATTATCGAGCTATCAATTATATTCATTTTCTACTTTGTTATTTTAATATTCCCCAACTTTCATTTGGTTCACTCCCCATTACAAAAGTGAGTGTACCTCCCTGTAATAATTCTTTATGAGAGATATTCGTCCTATTAAATTCTTTTCCGTTTAAAGTTGCCGATTGAATGTATATATTATTGTCAGAGGTGTTTTCTGCAATAATGGTAAAGGTTTTTCCCTCGGAAATATTTATCGTGGATTTTTCAAATATTGGACTGCCGATTTGATATTCGGCAGAAGCAGGATTAAAAGGGTATAATCCCATTGCACTAAAAACATACCAAGCTGACATTTGACCACAATCTTCATTTCCACTCAGCCCATCGGGACCTGTATTATATTGCGTTTTCAAAATTTCTCTCACCCAGTATTGTGTCTTCCATGGCTTATTTGCGAAATTATACATATAAGCAATATGATGACTTGGCTCATTACCGTGAGCGTATTGCCCTATCAATCCCGAAATGTCCACAGAAACATTATCACCGGTGATTTCCGATGATTCGGTGAATAATTCATCCAATTTATCTGTAAACCTATCATTCCCTCCGTGCATTTCAATTAATTCCTTGGTGTCATGCAAAACAAACCAACTGTGTTGCCATGCATTTCCTTCTGTATAATCAGCATGTACGCGGTGTGCTGAATATTTAGGGTCAAAAGGCTCATGCCAAGAATCTCCAGTCTCAGACTTTCCTCTCATAAATCCTGTTTCACTATCAAATAACGGTTGGTAAGCTTTCGACCTTTGTAAGAAATACTTATGATCTTCATCTTTCCCCAATTCTTTTGCAATTTGAGCAACGCACCAATCATTATAGGCATATTCAAGAGTTATCGTAACTGATTCATCCAACAAATTATAAGGGATGTATCCGTATTCTTTATAGAACTCCAATCCTCGCTCGTCCTGCATCATTGTAGTTTTTGCTGCCTCATACGCCTTTTCAATATCAAAGCCCCTAATACCTTTTAAATAGGCCTCAGCAATGACAGGAATTGAATGGTACCCCGTCATGGTATTTGTTTCATTGGCATACAAGACCCAAACAGGTAATTTTTTATTGTCTTCATAATATACCAGCATCGAATTGATGATATCTGAAACTTTTTCCGGTTCTAAAATTGTCAGCAAAGGTTGTTCTGCTCTAAAAGTATCCCATAAGGATAATGTGGAGTATGCAGTGAAATTATCTGCTATTGCGATGGTGTCATTTGATTTTCTAAATGCTCCATTACTATCGCTAAAAGTTACTGGTGCCACTTGTGTATGGTATAGAGCAGTGTAAAAGATCGTCTTTAAAGAATCGTTTGGGCTTACTATAGTGATTTTTGATAACTTATCATTCCATAGATCCTTTGCATCACTTTTTACTTTATTAAAATTAAACTCTCCCCTGTGATCTGAAATATTTTCCAATGCATTGTTCACGCTCACTGAGGATAAGCCAACTTTCACCTCAACTATGTCATTATCAGTCGAATTGAAGAAAATTTGTGCAGAAGCTTTTTCTCCTGAAACCTCATTATTCTCAGGCAAATAACTACTGTCTTTTACAAGATCGTATTTTATAATTGCTTTTGAAAATTTTGCTATAAAAAAGACCTTTTGATTTTTTGCCCATCCTGTGCTATATCTGTACCCAGAAACGGTAAACTCGTCTTCAATTTTAATGTTTGAAGCAACAGTCTTATCCCAATTTATGGCAAAACCCAGGTCAATTATAACAGATTGCACATCGTCCTTTTTAAATGTATACCTGTGGAAAGCCGTTCTTAGATCTGAAGTAAGCTCTGCTTTTATATTGTGATCTTTCAGGAATACACTATAGTATCCTGTTTCAGCGGTTTCCTCTCTGTGTGAATACGTTGATTTATAAGGTAGATCGTCTCTGGAGGTAACTGGCAGCGTTAGATCCACTTTCTTATTAACCGGCATTAATCGAATATCATTTAAATCTCCTATTCCGGTTCCGCTAAGGTGTAAGTGACTAAAGCCAATCATTATTGAGTCTGAGTAGTGGTATCCGGAACACCAATCCCATTTTGAGATGCCATTATCAGGACTTACCTGAAGCATGCCAAATGGCACTGTTGCACCCGGATAAGTATGCCCATGCCCGCCTGTACCAATAAAAGGGTCAACAAATTTAGTTAAGTAGAGATTTTTATCTTCCTTATCATTAACGGCATTTTTACATGAATGTAATATCAGAACTGGAACTAAAAAATATAATATGCATATTTTTTTCATGATAATTGATTGTTTTTATCTAAATATTAGCAATTTCAAATATCGATTTAGATTATAAATATTTATAATTTAAATTGTTTTTAAAATTAAATTAGACGTACGGCATAAAAACAAGGTTTAACATCGTAAAATATACTAAAGTGGTGCTCTATTTAGAATAATTGAGTTATAGGGTCGTCTTTTTGGGAGATATACTATCAAAATTATAATTAGGTATTATGATTTTATACCTGGGGGAAGGCATACACGAGCAAAATTGAGAATATTGTAAATTTAAAACTACTCATATTCTCAAAGACTAATAATTTAGATTTATTCTTTAAATAAGGCTGCTGCGCCCAACATCGCAGCGCTCTCTTTTAATTTGGAGACTTTAATATCAGTTTTTACTTTTCTAACCTGTAAACCTTCCAGCAAACTTGGTTTAAAAAATTCATAGGCTTCTGATATGTTACCTCCCAATATAATAACTTCTGATTCAAAATTCTTTAGATGTGGCGCTAAACAATCTGCTAAGTTCTCTCCAAACAATTTGAATAGGTTTAATGCATTGATATCAGCTTCTTTTGCCATTTTTGCGACCTCTCTAACTCCTTCTACCTTTATATTATATAACTCGTCATATTTACCTACAAACCAACGTGTTGAAAAATAATCATCCGCAATTCCATCTTTGTAAGGAATGTGCCACAGGCATCCACTGTCCGGAACTGAAGAACCCTCATCAATCGCTTTTCCATTATTAATAAATGATGAACCAAAGCCTGTTCCCAATGTTATTGTTACGGTTTTTTTATAACCTTTACCACTTCCAAACCAAAACGATCCAAGTGCAAATGCTGTTGCATCATTAATGAATTTTATTTTATCAATTGCCAATTTTAAGCTGATGGACAATTCCTTTTTTAAATTCACATCCTTCAAATGCACAAACTTTTGATTAGAATTATCGTACAGACCAATTCCATTCTCATAATCAAATGGACCTGGTATTGCTATTCCAATACCAAGAAAATGCCCTTCCTTTGGAAGTAGTTTCTTACAGTTTTCTATTGCTTGTGTCCATGCTTTTATTATAATTTCATGCTTTGATGAATTATCTACTTTCACACTAACAAGGGAATTTTCCTGAATATATCCTGATGCTACATCCACTATTCCACAGCTGATGTGACTTCCTCCTATATCACAGCCAATACTATATCTCTTTTTATTATTCATAAATTCTAATTAATATTTAGGAAATTTGACTTCATTAGGCTTTTAAGAATAAGTCTTAAAATTATTTCCTAAAATTAGAGAAAATTTATCCTAGCAGCGACAATATTTCGCCAAAGGGCAAATATCGCCCCACGAAGGGATATATATTACATTTATAAGGATAAACAGCTTTCTATTTGATTGTCAGTAGGTGAGTTATTCTAATAACAAGCCAAGTAAATGAAGTTAATAGCTTAACAAAAAAAATAGAAAAACAAGATCAATAAATCAATAGTTCAATAGTTCTTGTAATTCTAATTCAAACCTGCCCAAAGGCAAATAAGCCTCTTCTAAAGCACTGGCAAACGGAATTGGCATTTCCAAACTAGCAACCCGCCTCACTGGTGCATCTAAATATTCGAAACAATTTTCCATTAATAAAGAGGAAATATCAGAAGCAATTCCTCCAAATAAACTATCTTCTTGCAGTATAATGGCTCTCCCCGTTTTTTTTACTGAAACAAATATAGTCTCAGTGTCTAGCGGTAGTAAGGTGCGTAGGTCAATTATATCAGCAGAGACATCAAGTTCTTTAATAATTTTCAAGGCCCAATGAACTCCTGATCCGTAACTGATAACAGTAACCCTTTTACCCTCAGTTAACAAAGAAGCTTTTCCAAAGGGTAGTGTATAATAATCGTCCGGAACCTCTTGATAAATAGAACGATATAATTGTTTATGCTCAAAAAACAAAACGGGATTAGGATCTTCGATCGAAGTTGCCAAAAGCCCTTTAGCATCGTAGGGAAATGCCGGATATACTACTTTTAGTCCTGGTGTTTTTGTAAACCAGGCCTCATTTGTCTGGCTATGGAATGGCCCAGCACCCACACCCCCACCACATGGCATTCTTAGGACAACGTTACTATTTTGCCCCCATCGATAATATGATTTTGCCAAGAGGTTGACGATAGGATTAAAACCGGAAGCTGCAAAATCTGAAAATTGTAATTCTACAACCGACTTCTGGCCTCCTATGGACAATCCAAATGCAGTTTCAATTATAGAGGACTCACAGACCGGTGTGTTTCTAACTCGTTCCTTACCAAATTTTTTAAAAAATCCATCTGTAATTTTGAAAACCCCTCCATACTCTGCAATGTCCTGACCCATTATGACAAGATCCTTATGCTTCTCCATGGCTTGTTGTAATCCTTTGGAAATTGCATCAATCAATCTGATCTTTGATGTTTTATTACCCGGAATCACTTCATGAAATTGGAACTTTTTAAATACATCTCCTAATTCTGTCTTGAGATCAAATGTTACCTCCGGTTCCTTGAATGCCAGTTCCAAATTTCGATTTATTTCGTGTATAATCTCTTTTTTGAATTTTACTTCCAGTTCTTCCGAAAGGATCTTTTCATTTCTCAGGTATTCTTGAAAATTCTCTATAGGATCTTTGGATGCCCAATGATCAAGCAAGTCCTTTGGGACATATTTTGTGCCACTCGCTTCTTCATGACCTCGCATTCTAAAGGTTTTGAACTCAATAAGAACTGGTCGTGGGTTAGTTCTTATATCCTGAACAATTTTACTAATTGAAGAATACACTTCGATTATATTATTCCCATCAATAATAATACTCTCCATACCATAACCAATTCCCTTATCGGCAATATTTTTACATTTAAATTGAGCACTAGATGGTGTGGACAGTCCATAACCATTGTTTTCAATGCAAAATAGTACGGGTAAATTCCATACGGCGGCCACATTGAGCGCTTCATGAAAATCACCTTCACTGGTACCTCCTTCACCTGAAAAAACAGCTGTTACTTTATTATTACTCTTAAACAAATTGGATAGCGCTATACCATTGGCAACTCCAAGCTGAGGACCCAAATGAGAAATCATACCAACTATATGATATTCGTTAGTTCCGAAATGAAATGATCGATCTCTTCCTTTGGTAAAACCGTTGCGTTTACCTTGCCATTGCAAAAATAATTTATCTAGTGGAATCTTTCTTGCTGTAAATACCCCTAGATTCCTATGCATCGGTAAAATATACTCATCCTTTTCTAAAGCGAGAGTAATACCGACGGATATTGCCTCCTGGCCGATTCCAGAGAACCATTTTGAAATTTTTCCTTGCCGTAATAGTATCAACATCTTTTCTTCAATCAATCTCGATAAAAGCATTGATTTATAAAGTGTTAATAATTGTTTTTGACTAATTTCCTCTTTATTGAATTTAAAATTCATCTAATTAATTGCTTCAACAATTTATTTAATCAAAATAATCTCAAAATTTCTATAAAAAAAACCCTCAACACCAAAATTTTGGCAGTATGAGGATCTTATGAACAAATGTAATATTACTTAAAAAGAAATTTCTTTGAAAATTTTATGCATCAATCGTTTCTTATCATTAATCACTTCTTCTAAGGAAATGGAAGTTTCTGTTCTTTTAATACCAGAGATTTTATCGAGATC